>DGII01000037.1 GCA_002393095.1 Lachnospiraceae bacterium UBA3826
TACAGTTCATGACCGTGGCAAGCATACCTATCTGATCAGCTTTGGTTCTGTCTATACTGTCGGAGCTGCGACCTCTCCAGAAATTACCTCCTCCGATGACTATACCCACCTGAATGCCTTCATTCGTAAGGGTCTTAACCTGAGCTGCAACACCTCTTATGATATCATCGTCAAACCCGGTGTGCTTATCTCCCGCAAGCGCTTCTCCGCTTAATTTAAGTAATATTCTCTTCACGTACAGTCTCCTGAAATCTCTGTCAATCGGGTGTCATCAATCCTTGAAGAAGTTAGAAGGACTTACATCCGCATAGCACTGTGAGCATCTTCCCTCTATAGCCGCACCGTTGTTGATCTGTACTGCCTTGGACTTGATATCACCCATGACTATCGCTGTTGCATCAAGTATGACGGGACCGTGTACATCTATATCTCCCTTAACGGCTCCTGCGATCACGGCACTTGTCGCATAGATGTTACCTCTTATGACTGTATTGCTGCCCACCTTCACGCTGCCGGTACTGGTCACATCACCTGCAATGGTAGCATCCTGTGCATATATCTCCGCAGCCTCCGAATTACCTACTATACTTCCGGTAACATTAAGCTTACCCTTAACCTTGATGTTACCGTTGACTGCGCCTATGACATCAAGCGAGCCTCTTGAATTAAGGTCGCCGTTGACAGTCATCATCTTGGTAATGGTAGCAACCTCATCACTTACATACTCCGGCTCGATCTCAGGCTCTGCCTGCGGTTCGGGAGGAGTGATGACTCTCTCCGGTGTGGAATCGATCTCCGACTTAAGGTCATCCATAGCTCTATCCATTTCCTCGGATGCCGCTATCATATCCTCTAAATCGGGAGTATGCTCGATACCCATTGAAGCCTCTGCTGCGGCGAAGATATCCTCTTCGGACACCGGTGCTTCCGCTTCTTCCACAGCCGATGCCGCTGTCTCAGCCTCATCAGGTACAAGCTCATTCACAGCCTGCGACAAATCTTCCTTCAACTCTTGAAAAAAACCCATTATTCTATCTCCTTACTTTTTCTATGCTGAACAACCTCTGTATCTTCGGTAATCGGAAGGATCTGAGTGTCCTCCATGGCCGTAAGCCCTTCTATGATACCCGGCAATGCCTGTACCGTAGTGTACTTAGTCCCCGTATCATGCAGAAGTATGACCGCATTCTTAAAATTACCCACACTGCTTAGACAATTATACGTTATCTTATCCGGTGTGAGAGCAGACCTTGTGGCATCACCGCTGCTTATATTCCAGTCAAAATACCTGACTCCCTCTCCTTCAATGTATTCGCACAGCTCATCCATGTCCGTCCTTGACACCGTATTGCTGCTGCCTCCGGGGAATCTGTATATATCGGGCGTAACACCCGTGGTCTGCGCTATTACATCCCTGATCTTTATATAATCCCTGATGAAATTATCCTTGCTCTTATATATGTCACTATACACATGTGAGTAGGAGTGCATCCCTATGGAATGGCCTCTTTTAACTATTTCGCGGCACATATCCGGATTGTTCTCAACCTGGGTTCCTGTCACGAAGAAAGTGGCTTTTACCTCATATTCATCAAGTATGTCAAGTATCTGCCCTGTATATGCACTGGGCCCGTCATCGAAGGTGAGATATACCCTTCTGATATTGTCTTCTTCCTCTTCTGTCTGCTCTGCTGTCTCAGATACCTCCTCACCGATATCCGTATCGGGCGGAATCTGTGCAAGCAGTTCGTCGTAAGCTTCCTTGGCCGAAGCTATCTCTTCATCCAGCCTCTCCTGTAATCCTTCGGTGATCTGCAACTGCGCCTCATACTGAGCCGTGATCTCCGCAAGCTCATTCTCTCTTGCGTGGAGCTCACACATAAGCCATATGCTCAGTGCGATAGGGAGCATTATAAGCAGGAAAACAGCCGTAAGGATCATTCGCTTAAGGCGCTTCACCCGTCGCTTACGATATTCCATATGCGATTTTTCACTCATTTATACAGTATACCACACAACGCATTTTTTTACACTACTATATTCCCACACCGGATGGGGCATTCCATATATATCGCTCTCCTGCTATTCAACAGGATTGGGATTCTCATACTGCTCGAATATCACCGAGTCGAACCTCTTCCACGCTTTGGCCTGCTCCGCCTCACCTCTTGCCGTCCATGCTATCAATAACGGCTTATAGAGCTTGGCGCAGAGTAAGAAACCCGGCTGTCTGTAATCCTGATGTCTGTAGGCTATGAAATCCGGTCTTGATATGAAATTGATGATAAGCTGCGACAGAGCCAGCCTGGCAATGTATCCAAGACTTCCCTCATCCTTCATGGCGCAGGATAGCTGTCCTCTTATCACCTCCGGGTGATTGATCCTGAACCACTTCACCAAAAAGGGAGAGAATGACTCTATGCAGAACTTACCCTTATAATCCTTAAGATGATCATAGGTCTCGCGGCACAGCCTGTTATTGCGGTTGCCGTTATGATTCTTGATCTCACAGACAAGAGGCACATCTCCCAAAGTCTTAAGCACATCATCAAAAAGCGGTATCTTCTCATCACTGTCAAGCAGACTGTAGCTTAGAAGCTCCTCATAGGTGCAATTCCTAACTCTCTTATCGACACCGCACATCCTCTTAAGATTGGCATCATGGAATACCACTATCTGATGATCCTTTGTAAACTGCACATCCAGCTCTACTCCGTATCCCGCTTCTACCGCAAGCTTAAAGGCTTTCATGGAATTCTCCGGAACATCCGGACCATGCAGACCTCTGTGGGCGAACATCAGCCCTTTAAAATCAGAATAATCTCTGTGTGAGTTGGGAGCTATCGCAAAAAGCACTCCCGCTATAAATACAATGATAAGCGCAAGGATTATATACTTAATCATAATCCCTTTTGCCTCCTTTTGTCTGAATTACAGGTCATATAGGCGTGCCTGTCTCTGTGAATTCAGGTACGTATCAGTCATCCACGTCCAGAAGTTCAAGCCTGTCCTTGGGTAATTCCGGCTTATTATCGCCGTGCTTCACATTAAGCATGGTTATAAGCGCGAAGAATACGAAAAGCGCACCATACGGGAAAAGCGTCCAGTACCCAACATGCTCAAGCAGCGCTCCCGAAAGGATAGGTGTTATGATCTGTGCCGCCATTGAGCAGGTATAATAATACCCCGTGTATCTTCCTATATCGGACTCCTTGCACATCTCAACAACCATGGGAAGCGAATTGACATTGATCGTCGCCCACGCGATTCCGATAAGACCGAATACAACCAAGAGCACCGGCGAGAATCCCTTAAGCGCATAATTGAGTATGAAGCCTGTAAGGAAGCATGATGAAAGCAGCAGCACACCGAATATAATGGACTTCTTGCGCCCCACTCTCGATGCGATCTCTCCTATGGGGATATATGAAAGGATGGCCACTCCCGTAGCTATGGTCAGACATTGATTGGCCTGACTTAAGCTCATGTTCCATTCAAGCGTGGCATACTTGGAGAACGCGGTCGTGATGGCATTATACCCCATGAACCATAACGCTATGGATGCAAGGATAAAATACAGGCTTCTCTTAACTTCCCTTGGAAGATATGTCTTGCTCGTGGCTTCATCCTTAACCTCAAGATTATCCTCCGGATGTGTCGCCTCATACTCCTGAACCTCTTTAACGCATTCCGGTTCCTTGATGAAGATAAAGAGAATAAACACCGATATAGCCATGATAGCGGCTATTATGATGAATATCATCTGATAATCATTCCTGACACCCTTTTGCCTGAACATAACGGAAGAAATGATGAGATAGAGTATCCCTCCTACGGCACCCATAAGATTGATTATGGCATTGCCCTTGCTTCTTAAGGGCTTGGGTGTCACATCAGGCATAAGCGCCACCGCAGGCGAACGA
The DNA here is from genome assembly GCA_002393095.1 of Lachnospiraceae bacterium UBA3826. Lineage (GTDB taxonomy): Bacteria > Bacillota > Clostridia > Lachnospirales > Lachnospiraceae > Colinaster. The sequence continues at coordinate 3,924 of DGII01000037.1, forward strand.
TATAAGGCCATAGATATCAGCAGCAATCCAAGCACAACAAGGAACCCGATGAACATTCCCTCTGATGCGGATTCGTAATATCTGTTATCGAATACCGGTAAAAACACCATGAGCACTACCGCAATCGCGGTACCCGCCAGTATGAAGGGCATACGCCTGCCGATCCGCGTCTGTCTCTTATCGGAGAGGGCACCCAGTATGGGCAGTAAAAAAAGTGCAATGACATTATCAAGTGCCATGATGACCCCCGACCATGTATCTGACAGGTTGAAGGTATTCTTAAGTATCAAAGGGATGACATTGTCATACAGCTGCCAGAAGGCACATATTGACATGAATGCCAGTCCCACAGTGAATGTCCGCTTGTAATTAAGCTTTATCGTCTCTTTCACTTACTCTCTCCCTCTTATTCTCCTCTATCCCGGTAAGATGATATACAGGACGGATCACTTTACATAGACCTTCTTATTAAGAGGCGTGGAATTCTTCACGTCCAGACCGTCTATGCTCCTTATATACTGTTCGAACTTGGAATATCCGTATTCCTTGGGGTTAAAGGCAGGGAACTCATTCTTGATATCAGAGCTTAACGAGCCCAGATTGATGCCCTTGTCCCCATGCGCCCTTACCATCTCTATGATCCTTGACTCTATTCCCATATCCGTAGTCGGAACATTTAACATTACGTTAATGGATGTTCCGATATGCTCCATAGTAAGGAAATCGAACTTCTTAAGGAATATCGAGAACTTGGAATATCCGTAGTTACGGGTATCGAAGTCCGGATACCTCTTCTGCAGTCTGCTTCCCAATTCTCCCATATCTATGCCGTTGCTCTCATTGCTGTTGGCAAGGATGATATCCTTAAGCGCCGCAGCTATCTTATCAAGAGGGGTCACAGAGGTCTCATCATCCTTATCATCCTTCTTGCTCTTGGAGGATGTCTTGTCCTTAGCCGGCTCACCGCTTTTCTTGGTGTTGTTCTTACCTGCCTTGCCGTCCTTGGCATCATCATCCTCATCATCATCCGATATACGGTCTAAGAACTTGAACTCATTGCAGGCTGCGCAAAAAGGCGATGGTGTCTTAGACTCTCCGAGACCTATGACGATCTTACCCGCCTCACGAAGCCTTGCAGCCAGCCTTGTAAAATCACTGTCGGATGAGCACAGCGCAAAGCCATCGACCTCTCCCCCGTAGAGAATGTCCATGGCATCTATTATCATCGCCGAATCCGTTGCATTTTTTCCATATGTATAACTGTACTGCTGTATGGGAGTTAAACTGTGACGAAGCAGCACCTTCTTCCATCCCGAAGCACCCTGTCCTGTCCAGTCGCAATAGACTCTCTTATATGTGATCGTTCCTTTGTCCGATATCTCATTCAATATACTGTTGATATACTTAGGCGCAATATTGTCAGCGTCGATAAGTATGGCGAATCTCTTCTCATCTGCCATACTATACTCCTTCCTTCCTGCCTCTTGCGGAAGGCTTCTTCACATGCTTTGTCATAGGCTTGCTTACAAGCTTCTGATTGACCTTAAGCCGCTTATTACGGTACTTGATCTCCCTTAGCTTGGCAAGCTTCGAATCATTCCCGTACAGGATGAATCTTCCGCTCTCGATAGCCTCATCCAGAGTGATCAATCCGTTACAGATATCCATGATGGTCTGTCCGTCCGTATCTACCATTCCGTCTCTGTCAACGTAATCATAGGGCTCTATGCATATACTCCTGTCCGCAACCTCCATATAGAAGATACCCTCACCCTCACCATGCACATTGACCTGTACGGCAATATGATCGAATATCATCCTTGCGTCCGCATTCTCGAATATGCTTCTCGCTGTCTCTACAATCTCTTCATATGTCATTATCCATTCTCCTCCGCCTTGTTCAACCCAATGCATAGCTTCCCCTATACATCCAAATTATACTATACCACAAATCCCTCCATGATGGTAATTTTTCTTACATATCATATAGCATGAGACAAAAATAGAATAATACACCCACAGTCCGAACCGGTTCAGACTGTGGGTGTATTATATTTATTCTCGCCTGATGGTGAGAGGTATCGTTCCTAGTTCACGCCCTTTTCGAGTGCAAGGGTCTTAGTCGTGATATCACATACCTCGGAAGGTCCGAAGTACTGGATTGCACCGGGATAGGTGAAGCTTGTCTTAACCGCCCACTCTTCCCTGTGAGCCTCGAAGTACTTAAACGGTGCTCCGTCAAGCTCAACAAGTGCCTTGCGGATAACTGGCTTGTCTTCGCCGTTACGTCTCTCCATGTTCATCATCTTGGTGATGGGCATTCCTCCCGCAACCCACTCATCTGCAGGCTTAGAGATATTGGAAACCTTAGAAAGATATCCCGTATAACCGTACTGGATAAGCATGAATGCATTGTATCCAAGTGAGTAGCAGTAGTCGGCATCGAAGTTGGAAGGGAACGCACATCTTCCTTCGTATCCGAAGAAGTGATGCTGTGCACCGAACTTACCCTTATATGTGCCTGCTTCCTTCCTCTTCTTAAGCTCGCTCTTAACCATCTCAGAGAAGAGCTTCTCCGACTCAATGAGCGATACCTGTACGTTGCCGTGAGGATCTCTCTCAAGGAAGAGCTGCTGCTGAACGAACTGAGGAAGTATATCGAATACAGCGAAGGACTCGCTTGAAAGTCCGTTCTTGATAAAGTCATACTTGGCATTCCAATCGGGAAGCGCATTGAACTGCTCTGTCTTATTGCCGGCAAGAAGCTCATTGATCTCGGCTATAAGCTTAGAGAATTCGGGAACGAATTCCACAATACCCTCAGGTATGATAGCCACACCGAAGTTCTCGCCATTATTGCCCCTCTTCTCTACAGAGTCAGCAATGTAGTTAGTGATGGCTGCAAGAGACATCTTCTTAGCCGCAACCTCCTCACCTATAAGGCAGATGTTAGGCTGTGTCTCAAGGGCACACTCAAGCGCTACATGGGAAGCACTTCTTCCCATAACCTTGATGAAGTGCCAGTACTTCTTGGCTGAATTGGCATCTCTTTCGATATTGCCGATAAGCTCCGAATAAGTCTTGGTAGCTGTATCGAATCCGAAGGAAGCCTCTATATCCTCATTCTTAAGGTCTCCGTCTATAGTCTTGGGACATCCGATAACCTGAACGCCCGTATTATTAGCTGCCATATACTCTGCAAGAGTAGCCGCATTGGTATTGGAATCATCACCGCCGATGATGACGATAGCTGTAAGGCCGTTCTTCTTGGCATTCGCCGCAACTATATCGAACTGCTCCTTAGTCTCAAGCTTGGTTCTGCCCGAACCGATGATATCGAATCCGCCCGTATTCCTGTAGGCATCGATGAATGCGTCATCGAACTCAACATAATCATCCTTAAGCAAGCCGTCCGGACCGCCCTTGAATCCGAGAAGCACATTATTCTTATCCGTTGCCTTAAGAGCATCATACAGACCGCAGATAACGTTATGTCCTCCGGGTGCCTGTCCGCCTGAGAGTATAACTCCCACCACCTGCTTCTTGGCAGCAGAGGTGTTAGTTCCCTTTACGAAGGTTATCTCGTTCTTACCGTATGTATTAGGGAAAAGCGCCTTGATCTTGTCCTGATCGGCAACGCTCTCCGTAGCCGCTCCGTCCTTGACACAGATCTCCGATATGCCGTTCCTTAACATTCCGGGAAGCTTTGGCTTATACTCGTATCTTACTTTTTGAAGAGGTGAAAGATTCATTCTTGTTCTCCTTTACATGTATATTATAATAATGAAATGATCGCATCCGATTATTACTCTCCGGCAAGCATATACACCCTGCACGGCCTCCGTAATAACGACTGCATATAGGATTATAGCACGATATCATCAAAGAGGCTACAATATAATTTCAAAGAAAAGTTTAGTAAATTTTCGTAAATTCACAATTTTTGACTTTACATTTTTCCAAAGGTAGTATAGACTACAATAGGAGCATAGAGTAACACATATCATGTGCAGCACATATTGTATGTAGCGCATATCATGTGCATAACACTGAAAAATACGAAAAAATACTGGAGGAAACATGGCATTACAGGAGACATTGCAAAGAAGTGTAATCGAAGACCACATGGAGGAAGAGCTCCTTCATATAGCTAAGGAATTATACGGCAAGGATTTAGATGACTGTACAGACCTTGAAGTATATATGAGTGTACAGGAGCTCACCAAGGAGCTTAGCGAGTCCACCACGGAGATAGCAGGAGGCAAGAAGGTATACTACATCTCAATGGAATTCCTTATAGGAAGACTTCTGTCCAACAACCTTATCAATCTCGGAATGTATGACAAGGTCAAGGCTATACTTGAAAAGCACGGCAAGGATATGGCAGTCATAGAAGAAGCAGAGCCCGAACCGTCACTCGGCAACGGAGGGCTTGGCAGACTCGCTGCATGCTTCCTTGACAGTATCGCCACCTTAGGTCTTCCCGGAGACGGGATCGGCCTTAACTATCACTTAGGGCTTTTTAAGCAGGAGTTCAAGGATAAGAAGCAGTTCGCCGTTAAGAACGAATGGATAAGCAAGCACAGTTGGCTTCATAAGAGGGATATTGCCTTCGAGGTGGAATTCGGGGGCAGGAAGCTTCGTTCACGCCTCTACGATATAGATGTAGTCGGATATGACAACGGTGTCAACAAGCTCCATCTCTTCGATGTGGAATCCGTGGATGAAAGCATCGTCAAGGACGGGATAGACTTCGATAAAGAGGATATAGATAAGAACCTCACTCTTTTCCTCTATCCTGACGATTCGGATGAAGCCGGCAACCTCTTAAGGATATATCAGGAATACTTCATGTGCAGCAATGCTGCGCAGCTCATCTTATGGGAATTAAAGGAGCGTCACTACGACCTCAGGAAGATGTATGATCACTGTGTCATCCAGATCAATGATACGCATCCTTCCATGGTGATCCCTGAGCTTATAAGGATACTCGTATATGACAAGGCCTTCACGATCGACGAGGCTATAGATGTCGTATCGAGAACCTGCGCATATACCAATCATACCATACTTGCCGAGGCACTTGAGAAGTGGCCCATAGCTTATCTTCAGAAGGTTGTTCCCAATCTCGTGCCCATCATCAAGGAGCTTGATAAGCGTGTAAGAGCTAAGTATGACGACGAAAGCGTATATATCATAGATAAGGATAAGAGAGTCCACATGGCTCATATGGATATCCATTACGGATTCTCAATCAACGGAGTGGCTGCTATCCACAGCGAAATACTTAAGAATACCGAGCTTAATAACTTCTATAAGATATATCCGGAGAAGTTCAATAATAAGACCAACGGCATCACCTTCCGAAGATGGCTCATGAGCTGTAACAAGGAGCTTGATAAGCTCATATGCGATACCATAGGTGACAGCTATAAGAAGGATGCTCTGGAGCTTGAGAAGCTGCTTGAGCACAGCAATGATGCTGCATTCATGGGCAAGCTTCAGGATATCAAGGATGGCAAGAAGAAAGCGCTTGCAGCCTACCTTAAGGAGCATGAGGGAGTGGATGTCGATCCCACCTCCATCTTCGACATACAGATCAAGAGACTTCACGAGTATAAGCGTCAGCAGCTTAATGCTCTGTACATAATACATAAGTATCTTGAGATCAAG
>DGII01000136.1 GCA_002393095.1 Lachnospiraceae bacterium UBA3826
TGGCTATCCACGGATATACCTTCTTAGACGGCAGGTGTCCGCCCTCACCGGGCTTGGCTCCCTGTGCCATCTTGATCTGTATCTCCTTAGCACTTACAAGATACTTACTTGTGACACCGAAGCGTCCGCTTGCCACCTGCTTGATCGCAGAGCTTCTATCGTTCGCTGTCCCTGCGGATGCTATCCTTTCATCGCTTTCACCACCCTCACCGCTGTTGGACTTACCGTGTAAGTGGTTCATGGCTATGGCAAGTGCCTCATGAGCTTCCTCGGATATCGAACCGTAGCTCATGGCACCGGTCTTGAATCTCTTAACGATCTCTGTCTCACTTTCCACTTCATTAAGCTCTACACCCTTTTCAGGATAATTAAACTCCATAAGGTTTCTTAAGTATCCGGTCTCCTCTGAATCCACCATTGCGGTATAGAGCTTGAATTTCTCATAGTCGCCTTCCCTTGTTGCCGTCTGAAGCATATGAATGGTCTTCGGATTATAACGATGCTTTTCGCCCTGAGCGCGCATCTTATGTCTGCCCACGGAATTAAGTGTCATATCACTCGTAAGACCAAGCGGATCAAAAGCCTTGGAATGCTGTCTGTCTGTTGTCTCAGCGATATCCTCAAGTGTGATGCCCTCTATTCTGCTCACTGTTCCCGCAAAGTACTTATCTATAACATCTCTTGATATACCGATGGCCTCGAATATCTTACTTCCCTGATAGCTCTGTATGGTAGATATACCCATCTTGGAAGCAATCTTAACTATACCCTGCAGCACCGCATGGTCATAATCCTCAACAGCCGCATAGTAATCCTTGTCAAGATTGCCTTCTCTAATAAGGCTCTCAATGGTTGCATGGGCAAGATACGGATTGACCGCCGAAGCACCGAAGCCTAAGAGTGTTGCGAAGTGATGGACTTCTCTGGGCTCGCCCGATTCAAGTATAAGCGACATCGCGGTACACTTCTTGGTACGCACAAGATGCTGATGTACGGCAGCCACGGCAAGGAGCGAAGGGATGGCCACATGGTTCTCATCCACGCCTCTGTCAGAGAGTATAAGTATATTCGCACCGTCCCTGTATGACTTGTCTACCTCTACAAAAAGGTGCTCTAATACCCTGTCAATGGGTGTGCTCTTATAATAGATGATCGGGACCTTGGCCACCTTGAATCCGTCTCTGTCCATATGCTCGATCTTAAGCATATCAAGGTCTGTGAGTATCGGATTGTGGATCTTAAGAACATGGCAGTTACCGGGCTTTTTCTCTAAGAGATTGCCATTCTTACCCACATATACGGTAGTTGAGGTTACGATCTTCTCCCTTGCCGCATCTATCGGAGGATTGGTCACCTGAGCGAACTGCTGCTTAAAATAATTGAATAGAGGCTGATACTCCTTGCTCATAACGGCAAGGGGTGTATCTACACCCATGGCTCCTATATGCTCTGCGCCGTTAAGCGCCATACTCTGAATGCTCTCCCTGCACTCCTCATATGCATAGCCGAACGCCTTCTGTAGTCTTAACAAAGCCTCATCATCATAGCTTACGGGCTTGATATTCGGTATCTTAAGCTGCTTTAGCTCAAGCAGATTGCTATCAAGCCATTCACCGTACGGATTGTCACATGCATAGCGCTCCTTAAGCTCCTCATCAAGTATGATCCGCCCGGCCTTCATATCGACAAGAAGCATCTTGCCCGGATGCAGCCTCTCTTTTTTCAGAATATGGGATTCATCAAGAGGAAGCACACCGACCTCGGATGAAAGTATGAGTCTTCCGTCATCGGTCACGCAGTACCTTGAGGGGCGCAGTCCGTTACGGTCAAGGATAGCACCCATGACATCACCGTCACTGTACAGAATGGATGCCGGACCGTCCCATGGCTCCATCATTGTTGCATAATACTGGTAGAAGTCACGGCCTTCCACAGATATCGTATCGTTATGACTCCAAGGCTCAGGGATAAGTATCATTGCAGCAAGCGGCAATTCCATTCCGCTCATCATTAAGAACTCAAGAGTATTATCAAGCATGGCCGAATCCGAACCTGCCTTGGGAATAACAGGCAGCACCTTGGTCATGTCGTCCTTGTTAAATACCTTACTCTCCATCGTCTCTTCTCTTGCAAGCATCTTATCGACATTACCCTTGATCGTATTGATCTCACCGTTATGCACGAGCATTCTGTTGGGATGCGCCAGCTTCCAGCTTGGATTGGTATTGGTTGAGAATCTTGAATGAACCATGGCTACCGCTGATGTATATCTTTTATCCTGAAGGTCCGTGAAAAATGTACGCAATTGACCTACGAGGAACATTCCCTTATATACTATGGTCCTGCATGACAATGAGGGCACATATGTTGAATCCGTACTCTGTTCGAATATCCTTCTGATAACATACAGCTTACGGTCGAATTCAAGATCCGTATCAAATCCCGCAGGTCTTTCAATAAAACCCTGCATGATGACAGGCATGCAGGCAAGCGCTTTGCTTCCTAATACTTCAGGATGAACCGGTACTTCTCTCCACCCTAAGAACTTAAGGCCTTCCTTGCCTACTATGACTTCAAACATCTTCTTGGCCTGAGCACACTTAAGCTCATTATCAGGCATAAAGAACATACCCACGCCATATGATCTTGCAGCCCCCAGAGTTATGCCTGATCTCTCACACTCTGCTTTAAGAAGCTTATGAGGTATCTGTGTCAGGATCCCGACACCGTCACCTGTTTCTCCCGCTGCATCCTTACCTGCTCTGTGCTCGAGATTTTCAACTATCTTAAGGGCATCATCAACTATCCCGTGCGCTGCCCTGCCCTCTATGTCTATCACAGCTCCTATGCCGCAATTATCATGTTCAAACTGTGGATCATACAGGGTATTGATCTCTTTTTTCATAATCATCCTCCAATAATAGTGACTTATGTCATGCTTACTTACGTCTGTTATAAAGTGCAGCTTTTATCAGTCCTGCAAATAACGGATGCGGTTCGTCGGGTCTTGACTTGAATTCCGGATGAGCCTGCGTACCTATAAAATACGGATGATCCTTAAGTTCGATCATCTCTACTATTCTTCCGTCAGGCGACATGCCCGATAAGATCATTCCATTATCCGCAAATATCTGTCTGTAATCGTTGTTGACCTCATACCTGTGTCTGTGTCGCTCCGATATCTCTTTCTTACCGTAGAGATCAAATGCTTTACTGCCTTCTTCCAGTACACAGGGATAAGCTCCTAGTCTTAATGTTCCGCCTATGTCAGTAACGCCTTCCTGATCGGGCATTAACGCTATGACAGGATCAGGGGTGTCGGGATCAAGCTCTATGCTGTCGGCCTTCTTAAGTCCGACCACATTCCTTGCATATTCAACGATCGCCAGCTGCATTCCCAAGCATATTCCAAGGAAGGGTATCTTATGTGTTCTGGCAAAAGATACAGCGACTATCTTACCTTCCGTTCCACGTGTACCGAATCCGCCGGGGACCAATATACCGTCCACATCTCCTAACATCTCGGCCACATTGTCTTCAGTCAGTTCTTCAGAATCAACCCACTTGATATCAACCTCTGCCCTTGAAGATATACCGCCGTGACGAAGTGCCTCGGCAACACTTAAATATGCATCATGCAAAGCCACATACTTACCAACGATTGCGATATGTACCTTAAATATCGGATCTGCGAAATCTTCCGTTATGCTTATCCACTTCTTTAGATCGGGTTTCGGACAATCTATATGCAGACATTCACATACGGCTTCGGCCAGGTGCTCACCTTCGAGCATCAAAGGTACCGCGTACAGACTGTCTGCATCGAGGTTTTGTAATACATGTTCTTTTTTAACGTTACAGAAAAGCGCTATCTTGGCTCTCATATCTTCATCAACAGGATAGTCGGAGCGACATACCAAAATGTCAGGCCACAGCCCCATACTCTGCAGTGTCTTGACCGATGCCTGTGTGGGCTTGGTCTTCATCTCACCGGATGCCTTAAGGTACGGGATCAATGTTACCTGAATAAGTATCGCATTCTCTCTTCCGACCTCGGCCTGGAACTGTCTGACTGCCTCTAAGAAAGGCTGACTCTCTATATCACCGACTGTTCCTCCTATCTCTATTATCGAGATGGTCTTCTCATCCGGAGACTTCTCTTTATAGAACCTTGACTTGATTTCATTGGTTATATGCGGTATTACCTGTACGGTTCCTCCGCCGTAGTCTCCGTGTCTTTCCTTATTAAGTACGGACCAGTATATCTTACCTGTCGTTACATTCGAATTATGGTCAAGACTCTCACCTACGAACCTCTCGTAGTGACCTAAGTCCAAGTCAGTCTCCGTTCCGTCATCCGTGACATACACTTCACCGTGCTGAATGGGGTTCATAGTTCCGGGATCCATATTGATGTAGGGATCCATCTTCTGCATGGTGATATGATATCCTCTTGCCTTAAGCAATCTTCCCAGCGATGCAGCTGTTATGCCTTTACCGAGTCCCGATACGACTCCGCCTGTAACAAATACATACTTAACCATTTAACACTCCTCTACCGATCACATTTCCTGCTTATGCCTTATCATTCTCCGGATGCACCATAGTTAGCCAGTACCCTTGCCGAAGGATCATTGACATCACAGCCCTCCCAATTCTTATTGGGCATCCAGAAATCGGCAATCATCTGTCCCTGTCCCGGATAATATGTCTCGAAGAGTTCTCTGTATAACAGGGACTCCTTGGTGAAAGGTTTGGCATGTGTATACTTGGCGCGAAGTGTCTCATACTCCTCATCCGTATACTTTTCCTGCGCATATGCCTTAAGGTGATCGACCATTGAATGACCTACGGCATCAGAGAAGGCTGCCTTCTCTCTCATAAGGATATCTTCGGGAAGATAATCTCCTTCAAATGCATGACGGAGAAGATACTTGCCCTTACCATATACATTCATCTTCTTGGCAGGATCAATGCTCATTACATACTCTACAAAATCAAGATCGCCGAAAGGTACTCTTGCTTCCAATGAATTAACCGATATACATCTGTCTGCACGAAGCACATCATACATGTACAGCTCTCTTATCCTCTTGGCTGCTTCTGCCTGGAACTCCCCGGCATTCGGAGCGAAATCCGTATACTTATATCCAAACAGTTCATCAGATATCTCACCCGTCATAATGACTCTGATATCTGTCTGTTCATGAATAGCCTTACATACCAGATACATACCGATGCTTGCTCTTATCGTCGTGATATCGAACGTACCCAGCAGATGAACTACATCGGGCAGAGCCTTTATCACATCCTCTGCCGTGATTATGACCTCCGTATGATCCGCACCCAGATATTCGGCGACCTGTTTGGCATATTTAAGATCGATCGCATCAGTACTCATACCTATGGCAAATGTCTTTATCGGCCATTTAAGTTCCTTTGCGGCAATCGCGCATACGAGCGAACTGTCAAGACCGCCGCTTAACAAAAAGCCAAGAGGAGCATCCGCATCAAGTCTCTTAAGCACACCTGCAACAAGCTTATCGTGAATGTTCTTACACACAGTCTCTACATCATCATGTATATAAGATGACACAGCTGTCATGTCTCTATAGCAAACAAACTTACCGTCTGCATAGTAATGTCCGGGAGGGAAGGGCATGAT
>DGII01000049.1:0-21420 GCA_002393095.1 Lachnospiraceae bacterium UBA3826
GGGCGGTCGATAATGACTATGCCATCATGAATAAGGATAGGATAGCCGTAGTATCGGAAAGACTCTTATCAGGTAAGGATATAAGGGTAAGGCTTATAGAGTCAGAGGATATCATGGATATGCCGGGATACAGAGTCACGAGAAGAGATAACGGATATGGCAGTGCAGATGTGGGAGTTAGTACGTCCGATGGAGAGGATGATCGTGATGCTGACAGTACAGAAGCGGATGTGGTAGTATACGGCGGAAGTGACAGCAGTGTCACAAGTAAGCTTGAGAAAGCCTATGATAAGAAAGCCCTTGTGCTTATCAAAAAGACTCTGATCCTCGGTATAGGCTGTAAGAAGGGCATGAATGCCGATAGCATAGATAGAGCTGTAGATTCCGTGCTTAAGGATAACAGTCTTGACAGAAGACTTGTAGCTGCAGTGGCGACTATAGACATTAAAAAGGATGAACCGGGTATACTCGATATCTGTAGTCGCAACAGATGGAGGCTGCTTTCATATGATGCAGAAGCACTTGGAGCTTTGAAAGGTGACTTTACCCCATCGGTCTTCGTTATGGATACGGTGGGTGTGGATAATGTATGTGAGAGAGCTGCAGTCAGGGCCGGCGGAAGGCTTATCGTGCCTAAGAGTGTGTCCGGGGGTGTGACGATAGCGGTGGCAGTAAGAGATAAGTGCATAGAGGATAATGCCATAAAGGATAATACGATAAAGGACAATTCAATAAAGGATAATGCCATGAAGCGGTCCGCTGTATATAACATATATATAGTCGGCATAGGCCCCGGTGGCGGCAAGGGCATGACCATAGAGGCGGATGAGGTACTTAGGAGTGTCGATACTATAGTAGGTTATGAGACTTATCTTGATCTGGTCAGAGGCTCATATCCAGATAAGGAATATGTCTCTACATCAATGAAGAGAGAGACTGAGAGATGCCGTATGGCATATGAGGAAGCACTTAAGGGTAAGCAAGTTGCGGTCATATGCAGCGGCGATGCCGGGGTGTACGGCATGGCATCACTTATGTATGAACTACTGCCTGAGTACAGGAGGGATGATAAGGATATAGAGCTTACGGTGATACCGGGTGTCACCGCGGCATTAAGCGGTGCGGCACTCCTTGGAGCACCCATAGGACATGACTTCTGTGTCATAAGCTTAAGCGACCTTATGACTCCGTGGGAAGTGATAGCAAGAAGGCTTAAGGCCGCAGCAGAGGGAGACTTCTGTATAGTGCTGTATAATCCTTCTTCAAGACACAGAGCGGATTATCTTGACAGAGTATATGCACTTCTAAGTGATGTGATAGAGTCTGACAGAGTGTGTGGCATAGCCAATATGATCGGAAGGGATGGAGAGAATACGGTCATATGCAGATTCGATGAGATAGCAGATAAGGGAGCAGATATGTTCTCCACGGTATTCATAGGTTCATCGAAGACTGTGATAACGGAAGGCCGTATGGTTACACCGAGAGGATATAAGATTGAAGAATGATCATATGAGGATACTGATATTCGGTGGGACGACGGAAGCACACAGACTGTCGGATAAGCTGTGTGAACTGTCCATACCCCATACGATAAGCGTGGCAACTGAATACGGAGAACAGATACTTACTGAGGACAATAAAGGAGGAGACAGTGCCTGTAGGGTGATACTTAAGGGACGCATGTCCGCAGATGAGATAGAGAAATTGATAGGATCAGGGGGATATGAGCTTATCATAGATGCGACTCATCCTTATGCTACGGAGGTATCAGGGAACATCTTAAAGGCGGTCGGACATCTTAAGAGCCTGCAGGGTGCGGCTGACAAGGCAGGCAGGGTCATTAAGCTTTTTAGCATAGACAGAGTAAGTGATACCTGTGAACATACCTATGAAAAAATGTATATATATGATGATAACGAAAGCGCTGCAAGAAGCATAAATGAAAGTGAAGGCAATATACTTTTAACCACGGGAAGCAAGGAGCTTAAGGTGTATACGGAAGCCTTGGGCCGGACGGATGCAGACAGGCTGTATGTACGGGTGATTCCCTCTAAGGAAAGCATAGACCTGTGTGAAAAGGCAGGGATCATGGCATCACATATAATAGCCATGCAGGGTCCCTTTGATACAGAGCTTAACATGGCATTGATACACAGCTATGATATAAAGCATCTGGTGACTAAGGAAAGCGGCAGTGCAGGCGGATACATGGAAAAGTATCAAGCGGCCGCCCGGTGCGGTATCAGGCTTCATGTGATAGGACGGCCTAAAGAGGCGTATGATACACATGATAAATATGATATATATGGTGCATGTGAAAACCGTGATGTTAAGATATGCGGATATGATGAGATGCTTGATATCATAAGGTCTGAATGCGGAATGACTCCGATTAAGAAGCCGGACGCAGATGTCAGTCTGATAGGCATGGGTATGGGCTCATATGACAGCCTGACAGAAGAAGCAATAGAAGCAATGACAGGAGCTGATGTCATACTGGGAGCTGACAGAATGATCAGGCAGTACCGGACGATATTCGGTTATGGTGAAGCCGGTATTGATGGAAGCGGGAGACTGCCGGCGGCAGGCAGGGATAAGGGCATAATCTCCGGAGGTAAGCTTATGGAGGTGATGTATAAGCCCTCAGATATCACAGATTATGTGGAATCCATTGTCGTTTCGTCTGATATGAGTAAGACCTTCGATAAGAAGAGGATATCTGTAGCGGTACTTTTCTCCGGAGACAGTGGATTCTACAGCGGATGCAGGGGTGTATACGAAGCCTTAACGGACACCGGCATATACAGATCGGGCAGGCTGCATATAAGGATAATTCCCGGAATCCCGTCCGTGTCATATCTGGCATCGGTCACGGGTAGAGCATATGATACTGCCTATATCTGCTCTATGCACGGAAAAGGGAGAGAGAGCATATACAGGACGGCTTCTCATGTAAGGATAGAAAGGGATGTATATACGCTTACGAGCGGATATGAGGATGTGCTTAAGCTTGCGAGGATACTTACGGACTGTGGTATGGGTGCCTGCAGGATCACAGTGGGCTGTAACCTGTCTCTTGATGATGAGAAGATAATATCGGGGACGGCAGAGGAATTATATAAGGAGTCGGATTCTGACTCATATGTGAAAGAGGATATCCATACAAGGAACGGCGATTGCAGCAGGTCAAAATGTGATACTGCATGTGCAGGTATGAGCGGATATGTGAGTCGGAAGCTCTGCACCTGCCATATATATAATCCCGATCCATGTGATAAGGCAGTATCCGCAGGGTTAGCGTCAGAGGAATTCATCCGCGGAAGTGTACCCATGACCAAGGAGGAGGTTAGAACCGTCACTATAGATAAGCTGCAGCTTAAGCCTGACAGCACGGTACTGGATCTCGGCTGCGGTACGGGCTCTGTGAGTGTGGAGATCGGCAGACTTATCCCTGATGGAATGGTATATGCCATAGACAGGAATGAAGAGGCTGTGAACCTTACTAAGAAGAATGTATTAAGGCATAAGCTTCCCAATGTGCTCGTATATAAGGGAGAGATCACTGATATACCGGATCGTATGCAGAAGGATAGTGATGTTGATGTAGCAAAAGATGGGGACGTAAGCATATCTAAGCAGATCACGCATGCCTTCATAGGCGGAAGCGGTGGAAAGCTTTCCTCAATCCTAGATATGCTTAAGAGTATGAATCCATCGATGCGCATAGTGGTCAATGCGATCACTGAAAGAACCAAGGACACGCTTAAGGAATGGATAGAAGTGAATGGGATAAGTGATGTAGAGGTTGTGCGTATACAGACAGACAGGGGAAGCGCCGGAGCATTGCATGAAGATATGCAGACTGAGAATGGAGTGTATATTTACTCGTTTGGAACAGGTACGAAGTGATATAACTGCCTCTTGACGGGGCAGTTGTTTTATGGGATAATAGATTTTGCAAAATTAAATAGCATAAAATCAAAATACCGGGTAAACAGGATAATAAAGCAGAAAAGGAGAGAAGAATATGACATACGCAGTAAGATACTATACGAAGACAGGTAATACCAGGAGGCTTGCCGAGGCAGCGGCAAGGGAGCTGGGAGTTGAGGCTTTGCCCATAAGCGAAGGGATATCGGAGCCTGTGGATATCCTGTTCCTCGGCAATTCATATTATGCATTCAACATTGATCCTGAGGTTAAGCAGTTCGTCGGCTCGCTTGATAAGGATAAGGTCGGTAGGATAGTTAATTTCGGTTCGGCAGCCATGCTTAATTCCACATACAAGAAGGTTAAGGCAGAGGCCGATAAGGCAGGGATAGCCATAGATGATAAGGAATTCCACTGCAAGGGTGAGTTCAAGGGCATTCATAAAGGAAGACCGGATGAGAATGATCTTAAGGCTATCGCAGACTTTGTCAGGCAGTACAAATAAACTGATGTAAGCAGACTGAGATAAATAAAAAAAAATGTAAAATAGTTGTTGACAAACAATGCATACTTGTATACAATGATACACAACAAGGCAAGAGCGCTTTGGAGACAGGAAAGTCTTCAGGGCGTTTTTTTTTATTAGCCATATTACATACAGCCGGTTATAAGCTTCGGCAGAAAGTGAGGAGAATTATGGAAGAGAATAAGAAGATACCGGAGATATACGGAAGTCTTGTATTCAACGATAAGGTAATGCGTGAGAAGCTGCCTAAGGATGTATATAAGGCTCTTCGTAAGACCATTGACAATAATGCGCACTTTGAACTTGATGTGGCCAATGCCGTAGCGGTTGCTATGAAGGAGTGGGCGGTTGAGAACGGGGCGACGCATTTTACGCATTGGTTCCAGCCCATGACGGGAGCAACGGCTGAGAAGCATGACAGCTTTATAACACCGGATGATAAGGGACAGGTCATCATGGAATTCGCCGGCAAGGAGCTTGTCAAGGGCGAACCGGATGCCAGCAGTTTTCCTTCCGGTGGACTCAGAGCGACCTTCGAGGCAAGAGGCTATACCGCATGGGACCCGACTTCACCGGCATTTATCAAGGACGGTACGCTGTATATACCGACAGCCTTCTGTTCATACAGCGGGGAGGCACTTGATAAGAAGACACCGCTTCTAAGGTCAATGGAGGCTCTGAATAAGGAGGCAGTCAAGGTACTTGGTCTCTTGGGTAATACGGATGTTAAGAGCGTATCTACCACGGTGGGGCCGGAGCAGGAATACTTCCTGATAGACAAAGAGGACTATGCTAAGCGTAAGGATCTGGTATTCACAGGCAGGACACTGCTCGGAGCCATGCCTCCCAAGGGTCAGGAGATGGAGGATCATTACTTCGGTACACTTAAGACAAGGGTAGCCGAGTATATGCATGACCTTGATATGGAGCTTTGGAAGCTCGGTATACCGGCCAAGACCAAGCACAATGAGGTGGCGCCCTGCCAGCATGAGCTTGCACCGGTATTCGACACTACGAATGTAGCAGTGGATCATAACCAGCTTACTATGGAGATAATGAAGAAGGTCGCTGAGAAGCATGGCTTCGTATGTCTGCTTCATGAGAAGCCCTTCGCGGGTATCAATGGTTCAGGCAAGCATAACAACTGGTCCATGAGCACCGATACCGGCATCAATCTGCTTGAGCCCGGCAAGTCGCCTGCGGAGAATACCCAGTTCCTTGTATTCTTAGCTGCTGTTATTAAGGCCGTGGATGACTATGCTGATCTTTTAAGGCTTTCGGTGGCCACACCCGGCAACGACCACAGACTCGGAGCCAATGAAGCACCTCCGGCGGTGGTATCGATGTTCCTTGGGGATGAGCTTACAGCAGTCGTTGAGTCCATAGAGAACGATACATTTTTCAATAAGATGGATAAGGTGCAGATGGAGACAGGCGCAGCCGTACTTCCACACTTCTTCAAGGATAATACGGACAGGAACCGTACCTCGCCCTTTGCCTTCACGGGTAATAAATTCGAGTTCAGGATGCTTGGCTCATCATTATCTGTTGCGGGTCCGAATGTGATCCTCAATACAGCGGTTGCGGAGTCGCTTAATTCCTTCTATGAGGAGCTTAAGGATGTGGCAGCGGATGATCTGGATAAGGCTGTGCATGAACTTGTGAAGAAGACTCTCACAGAGCATAAGCGCATCATATTCAACGGAGACGGCTACACGGATGAGTGGATAGAGGAGGCTGCAAGAAGAGGTCTGCCGAACCTTAAGTCAACACCTGATGCTTTGCCGGTATTCATTGCGGATAAGAATGTTAAGCTTTTCATCAAGCATGGAATATTCACGGAGAGTGAGATCGGTTCAAGATATGAGATACTGCTTGAGAATTACAACAAGACACTTCATATAGAAGCAAAGACGCTGACGGATATGCTCTACCATCAGTTCTTACCGGGAGTTGAGGGTTACATGAATGAGCTTGCGGATACCATCATCAAGAAGAAGCAGGCTCTGTCCGGTGTAAGCTGCAGGGCCGAGGAGAAGGCTTTGGATAAGGTGAGCAGGGCATATGACAATATATATGAGCTTACTGAGAAGCTCGCAGAGGATACGGCACATGCAGAGACTATAGAAGACAGTCTTAAGCAGGCCGAATACTACAAAGATACGATAATAGCCGATATGGATGCGGTCCGTGTGATAGCGGATGCTACCGAGGAGCTGATCCCGGAGCAGGCGCTTCCGTATCCGAACTACAGCAAGATCTTATTCTATGTTCAGTAGGAACTAGCATAGAGGAGGATAGAGAGGAGATTGTTATGGAAGAGATTATGAGTTTGATCAATTCGGAGGTGTATGGTGTGTGGTTCTTAATAGGAGCCGCACTGGTATTCTGGATGCAGGCCGGCTTTGCGATGGTGGAAGCAGGTTTTACGAGAGCCAAGAATACGGGCAATATCCTGATGAAGAACCTTATGGATTTCTGCATAGGAACAGTGGTGTTCATACTTATCGGATTCGGGCTGCTGCTCGGAGAGGATGTGGCCGGACTGATCGGTAAGCCGGGGTTTGACATATTCACGGCTTATGAAAGCTTTGACTGGTCTAACTTCGTGTTCAACCTGGTATTCTGCGCCACTACGGCAACAATCGTTTCGGGTGCCATGGCTGAGAGGACGAAATTCCTGTCATACTGTGTTTATTCCGGTATAATATCGGCTTTGATATATCCTATCGAAGCACACTGGATATGGGGCGGCGGCTGGCTGTCACAGATGGGCTTCCATGATTTTGCAGGTTCATGTGCGATACATATGGTAGGAGGAATATCTGCACTTATCGGAGCCAAGATACTCGGACCAAGGATCGGCAAATTCGAAAGAGATAAAGACGGCAAGGTAGAGAAGGTCAATGCCTTCCCCGGTCATAACTTAGCTCTCGGATGTCTCGGATGCTTCATACTGTGGCTTGGTTGGTACGGCTTTAACGGAGCAGCCTGCACATCGCTTCCGCAGCTGGCATCGGTATTCGTTACCACAACGATAGCACCTGCGGTAGCTACAGTTGTATGCATGATATTCACATGGATCAAATACGGCAAGCCTGATATCTCAATGTGTCTTAACGCTTCACTGGCCGGTCTTGTGGCAATAACCGCACCATGCGATGTAACGGATGCATTCGGTGCCATGGTCATAGGTGGCGTAGCGGGACTTCTGGTATGCTTCGGAGTATGGTTCCTTGACTATAAGCTTCATATAGATGATCCCGTAGGTGCAGTGGCAGTGCACTGCTTAAACGGTATCTGGGGAACGATAGCCGTAGGACTCTTCGCAACAACCTCAGCTCCGGACAGTGAGATAAGCGGACTTTTCTACGGTGGAGGATTCAGACAGCTTGGTATACAGCTTATTGGTTTTGTATCAGTAGCAGCATGGACGGTAGTAACGATCACCATAGCTTTCCTTTTGATCAAGGCGATATTCGGCTTAAGGGTATCAGAGGAAGAGGAGATAATCGGACTTGATGCCACAGAGCACGGACTTCCCAGTGCCTATGCCGGATTCTCGATCATGGATATCAGCAATACCATGACAATGGATGTCAATGAGAATACTTCACTCGGTAACGACAGCTACGAATCGGCAAGTGCAGTGCAGAAGGCGGCAGCAGTTCCGGTGGTAAGCCCCATAACAGCAGATACCGGTATCAATAAGGTGGTGATAATTGCCAAGGCAAGCCGCTTCGATGCGCTTAAGAAGGCTATGAACGATCTGGGCGTGACAGGTATGACCATGACTCAGGTAATGGGCTGCGGCATACAGAAGGGCGCAGGAGAGAGATACAGAGGTGTTGAGATGGATGCAACACTCTTACCTAAGATCAAGGTTGAAGTAGTGGTAAGTAAGATTCCTGTAAGCGAGGTCATAGAGGCCGCTAAGAAGGCGCTGTACACCGGACATATCGGAGACGGCAAGATATTCGTATATCCTGTTGAGAAGGTAGTTAAGATAAGAACCGGAGAGGAAGACTATGATGCGCTTCAGGATGTGGAATAACGGATTATGATGATAGTATGGCAGCTTGTCCTAAGGAAAACTAAAGAGCATAGAAAAGGATAACTGACAATGGGGTCACGGTGTATGCCGTGACCCTTAGTCAGGGTAAAGGGAAAAATATGAGCATTCAGACGGAGAATAAGATGAATAATGTGATCAATGCGACAAATATGGCAAAAAACCGCAAGCTGGTACTTGAATCAGGTGAGGTTTTTAATGGCTACGGCTTCGGAGCCAATACCGAGAAGGTGCTGGAGCTTGTATTCAATACATCAATGGTGGGATATCAGGAGATAATATCCGATCCGTCGTATACGGATCAGGCAGTCGTTATGACCTATCCGCTTATCGGCAATTACGGGGTCAATGAGGATGATTATGAGACACAGACTCCGAGCATAGGAGCACTGATCGTCAGGGAATACAATGATGAACCTTCCAATTTCCGTGCAAGCGATAATCTGGAGAATATTATGAAAAAGTACGGCATCTCAGGTATCTATGGCGTAGATACCAGGGCTATCACACGAATCATCAGAAACAGAGGCAGTCTGAAGTCACTTATTTCCTTCATAGACAAGCCTCTGTCCGAATGTATGGAGATACTTGAAAGAACAGCATTGCCTAAGGATGCGGTATCAAGAGTGACAAGTACCGGGATATGGAAGGCTGATATAATCACGCCACAGTCATCATTACTTGAACACAGACAGGGAACACATTCAGGACTCAGACCCCATATCGTTGCAATAGACTGCGGAATGAAACAGAACATCCTAAGATCATTGCTTGACAGAGGCTGCAGAGTGACAGTTGTTCCCTACAATATTCCGGCTAAGACGATCATGTCGCTTCGTCCGGATGGAGTATTCATAAGTAACGGACCGGGAGATCCGACAGATGTTCCTGAGTGTATAGATACGATAAGAAGTATTAAGGGAAGCATACCGATATTCGGTATATGCTTAGGACATCAGATATTGTCTCTGGCATACGGAGCGAGGACATATAAACTTAAGTTCGGCCACAGAGGCGGCAATCATCCTGTTAAGGATATACTTACCGATAGGGTTGAGATCACTTCTCAGAACCATTCTTATGCCGTTGATGCGGACAGCATAGAAGGAACCAAGCTTAAGGTGACACATATCAATCTGTTGGATAATACGGTTGAGGGTGTGGCGTGTGATGAAGATCTGGCTTTCTCCGTTCAGTACCATCCTGAGAGTGCTCCGGGACCACAGGACAGTTCATATCTTTTTGACAGGTTTATGGATAATGTCAGAAAGGCGCGCGAACAGAGAAAGGAGAATGCATATGCCTAAGAGAACAGACATTAAAAGGATACTTGTAATAGGCTCGGGTCCGATAGTCATAGGTCAGGCTGCTGAATTTGATTATGCAGGCACACAGGCATGTTTGGCATTAAGAGAAGAAGGCTATGAAGTTATTCTCTGCAACTCCAACCCGGCCACTATAATGACGGATAAGCATATAGCGGACAAGATATACATGGAGCCGCTTACACTTGAATTCATAGCAAAGGTTATCCGTAAGGAAAGACCTGATGCGATCTTACCGGGCATAGGCGGACAGACCGGACTTAATCTGGCCATGCAGCTTAAGCGTAAGGGCGTGTTAGACGAGTGTCAGGTTAAACTGCTTGGAACGGATTCTGACAGTATAGACAGGGCAGAGGACAGGGAGAGATTCAAGGAACTGTGTGAGAGCATAGGGGAACCTGTACTTCCTTCTGTAATAGTTGAGGATCTTGAAGCGGGACTTAAGGCGGCAGAGGAGATCGGCTATCCGATAGTGGTGCGCCCTGCATTCACATTAGGCGGAACGGGCGGCGGATTCGCGGATGATGAGGCTGAACTTAAGACAATTCTTACCAATGCACTTAATCTCTCGCCGATTCATCAGGCACTTATAGAGAAGAGTGTCAAAGGATACAAAGAGATAGAGTATGAGGTTATGCGTGATAGTGGCGATACGGCCATCACGATCTGTAACATGGAAAACCTTGATCCGGTAGGAATACATACGGGTGATTCCATAGTAGTATGTCCTTCCCAGACATTGACTAACAGAGAATATCATATGTTAAGAGATGCAGCGCTTAAGCTTATCAGAGCGCTTAAGGTTGAGGGCGGATGTAACGTTCAGTTTGCTCTTGATCCTAAGTCTTTTGACTATTATGTGATAGAGGTCAATCCCAGAGTATCAAGATCGTCGGCGCTTGCTTCCAAGGCAAGCGGCTATCCGATTGCAAGAGTTTCGGCCAAGATAAGTGTGGGGCTAAGGCTTGATGAGATCAGGCTTGCCAATACACCCGCATGTTTCGAACCGTCACTTGATTATGTGGTATGTAAGATGCCGAGATTCCCCTTTGATAAATTCACGGATGCAAGTAATCTTCTGGGTACGCAGATGAAGGCAACAGGTGAAGTCATGAGTATCGGACGCAACTTCCCGGAGAGTATGCTTAAGGCGATCCGCTCACTTGAGATAGGTGTTCATCATCTGCACATGACCAAATTCGATGATATGAGTACTGAGGATATGCTTAAGTATATATCTGAATCAAGGGATGACAGAGTATATGCGATCGCGGAACTGTTACGCAGAGATGTAACAAAAGAGAAGATATCGGGGGTATCCGGAATAGACAGATTCTTCATAGACGGCCTTAAGGAGATAATCGATACAGAGAAAGCACTTAAGGATAATAAAGATGACATTCGTGTCGGTAATAGTCACGGACTGTTATATAAAGCCAAGAGATTAGGATTCGGAGACAGAGCGATCGGAGACATTATCGGTATGACTGCGGATGAAGTCAAAGAGCTTCGTAAGCAGCAGTTAATACTGCCTTTATATAAGATGATAGACAGTTGTGCATCCGAGTTTGACAGCTATATTCCGTATTTCTATTCAACATATGAGACGGAATGCGACGGAGAGGATGAGTCTGTCGTAACAGATGATAAGAAGGTTATCGTGCTTGGCTCGGGCCCGATAAGAATAGGACAGGGAGTTGAATTCGATTATTCTACGGTTCATGCAGTAAGCACGATCAAGGCTATGGGATATGAGGCGATAATAATCAATAACAATCCCGAGACTGTATCAACAGACTATACCATGGCGGATAAGCTATACTTCGAGCCGCTTACGGTAGAGGATGTTATGAACATAATCGATAAGGAGAATCCGCAGGGAGTGATCGTAACACTCGGCGGTCAGACAGCAGTCAATCTGGCTATTCCTTTGGCAGAGAGAGGTGTGCCCATCATTGGTACCGATGCCGAAGCGATAGACAGAGCAGAAGACAGGGACCTGTTCGAGAAACTCCTTAAGGATCTGAATATACCTCAGCCTAAGGGAGAAGCGGTCACCAGTGTGGAGGCCGGAATAGAAGTCGCAGAAAGAATAGGCTATCCGGTACTTGTAAGACCAAGCTTCGTATTGGGCGGCCGTGCGATGCAGATAGTAGCCAAGGCTAAGGATATGGAGCACTATCTTCATACTGCGGTTGAGGTGGATGAAGATAAGCCGGTGCTTGTTGATAAATATATCAAGGGTAAGGAAGTCGAGATAGACGGTATATGTGACGGACGTGATGTATTTGTTCCGGGCATTATGGAACTTGTAGAGCGTACGGGAGTACATTCGGGTGATTCGATGAGTATGTATCCGGCTGAGAGTATAAGTGAGAATGTCAAGCGTACAATACTTGAATATGCAGGCAAGCTGGGAATAGGGATCGGTATCAAAGGACTCTTTAATATACAGTTTATCGTTGATAATGAGGATAATGTATATATCATAGAGGTCAATCCAAGATCTTCACGTACCGTACCTTTCTTATCCAAGGCAACAGGTTATAGTATGGCTGACATAGCGACCAAGGTCATGCTCGGTAATCCATTAAGTGATGAGATCTCTTATGCTGATAAGGATAACAGATTAAAAATGGGTATCACCATGGGTATAGAAGCCGGAGATGAATGCATGCACAGAGTGTTCTATCCGGGAGAGAGCATAAGATACTATGTCAAAGCTCCGGCATTCTCTTTCTCTAAGCTTATGGGTATGGATGCATATCTGTCACCTGAGATGAAATCAACAGGTGAGGCGATAGGATACGATGTATCACTTCACAGAGCCATGTATAAGGCACTTATCGCATCGGGAGTTAAGTTATCCAATTACGGAACGGTAATGGTGACTCTTGCCGATGAGGATAAGGAAGAGGCTCTGCCGCTTGTTAAGAGATTCTATGCTCTCGGATTTAACATAGAAGCGACGATAGGAACGGCAGATTTCCTTAAGGAGCATGGGATCAGGACGAGGGTACGTCACAAACTCTCAGAGGGAAGTGATGAGATACTCCGTTCGATCAAGGCGGGATATGTAAGCTATGTGATCAATACAAGAGCCATATTATCAGGAGTACATTATGAGGACGGTGTAGCCATAAGAAGATGTGCGACACAGAACAATGTGACAATGTTCACATCGCTTGATACGGTGAGAGTACTTCTTGATGTGCTTGAAGAGGTAACTGTCAGTGTATCGACTATATAACAGAGAGTATAACGGTGAGATCTATGATGGATTTTTATGACGACAGACCGCATGAGGAATGCGGAGTATTCGGAATATATGATACAACGGGCGCTAATGTGGCCGAGTCGATCTATTACGGCTTATATGCGCTTCAGCACAGAGGTCAGGAGAGCTGCGGTATAGCGGTAAGCGATACCGGCGGTGATAAAGGTAATGTGGCCTGCTATAAAGATATGGGTCTTCTTAACGAAGTCTTCTCAAGGACACATTTGGATGATCTTAAGGGTAATATCGGTGTGGGACATGTGAGATATTCAACCACCGGAGGTTCCGTAAGAGAGAACGCGCAACCCCTTGTCATTAACTACGTTAAGGGGGTGTTAGGTCTTGCTCATAACGGCAATCTTATCAATACCGCGTCCCTTCGCGAAGAGCTTGCATATACGGGTGCGATATTCCAGACTACGATAGATTCGGAAGTCATTGCCTATATAATCGCCAGAGAAAGACTTAATTGCGGCTCGGTTGAAGAGGCTGTTGCCAGGAGTATGGACAGGATACAGGGTGCATACTCTCTTGTTATAATGTCGCCTCGTAAGCTTATCGGGGCAAGGGACCCGTACGGATTCAGACCTTTATGTATAGGCCAAAAAGACGGAGCTTATATATTTACATCAGAGTCATGTGCGCTTGATACGATCGGGGCGGACTATATAAGGGATGTTAAACCGGGTGAGGTGGTGACTGTGGATTCCGATGGAAATATCACATCGGATGAAAGCAGATGCCTTCCTGAATGCAAGAGAGGAAGATGTGTATTTGAATACATATATTTTGCCAGACCTGACAGTTATTTCGACGGAGTCAGTGTATATAAGTCCCGTGTACTTGCGGGCAAATATCTTGCGATAGATTCACCTGTTGAAGCGGATATTGTTACCGGTGTTCCGGATTCGGGATTGCAGGCAGCAATAGGATATGCCCATGAATCGGGTATCCCTTATGCACAGGCATTTATCAAGAATTCCTATGTGGGAAGAACATTCATCAAGCCGGGACAGGAATCAAGAGTAAGCAGTGTAAGGGTTAAGTTAAATGCCCTTAAGGAAGTTGTAGACGGCAAGCGAGTCATAATGATAGATGATTCGATCGTACGAGGCACCACATCCGACAGGATAGTGCATATGTTAAGAGAAGCAGGGGCCAAGGAAGTCCATATGCGAGTAAGCTCACCGCCTTTCTTACATCCATGCTTCTTCGGAACCGATGTACCGGATGAGGATCAGCTGCTTGCATATAACCGCTCGCTTGAAGATATACGTAAGATAATAGGTGCAGATTCTCTGGCTTATCTTGGCATTGACAGATTAAGTGAGATAGCCGGAGGACTTAATATCTGTACGGGTTGCTTTAGCGGCAACTACCCGGTCAATCCTCACATTGTCTGAGGAGAAGCTCAAAAAGAATACATTAAGAAATTATAAAATGTATGGACAAAAAAATCAGAAACGATACAATAGTACCAAGGTACTAAATATTTTTTTCGGTACCGCGGAATAGAATACTATTGATACTGAGGAATAGATTATGCGAAAAAAGAGTTCTTTGATAATACTGGGTATTATGGCGGCAATAGGCGTGATGATGTTGCTTCCTATCAAGACGCAGGCTAAAGAGCTTAAGATTAAGGACTATGGTAATGGTTTCTATCTGCCGGAGGATTTCAATTTAAGAGACTCTGACGGCAAAATCCTTACAGCACCCAAACTGGATACAAGTCTTTGGGGAGCCGGAACATATGAAGAAGAAAAAGAGATGCAGCTTGATAACGGAATGAAAGCTGTTAAATGGTGGAAGAAGACGGAAGATGGGAAGGCATTTCCCTGTGTCAGTGTATATAACGAATCCGGCAAGGAATTATATCGTGTCGGCAGAGATAACTGCAACGAGCTGGTTGTATACATGGGTAATGAAGAGGGTGATACCATGCTGTCTCATTATACCAAGACGACAGTAAGGTATGAGGACGGAACCACCGTTGCTTACGTTGATGATTACGAGCAGCCCAGAACCATGGAGCAGTATTATGCAGATGAGAAAAGGTCCAGATCCGAGAGCTATTCCTATGATCCGGATTATCCGGACGAAGAGCCGATAATCACCGCTAACGAGACCTACTGGGATGGTGAAGGCTTCAGAGAAAAAGGCGAAACATTTATAAACGGCCAGCTTGTATCTTCTTACAGTGACGTGGATGTTATCACATTTGATGACTGGGAATTTACAGTGCAGGAGCCTGTGGCGCATACCAAGGAATTGGTTAAGCGTTTAGAGCCATGCTTCCAAGAAGGAGATACTCATATCTGCCCTTCATATACATCTTTGTTGGAAGGACAGCCCCTTATCGCATTCAATACGGTAACAACCGATGAGAATGGGGATCAAGTGTCAACTATCAGATATTATCTTAAAGGAAATTTCAATTCCGTTATGAACTATCCGGTTGACTGGAGGTTCTATAACGGAGGTTAAATAAACAGTCAGAAATGTTATATTTTAAACTAAAGGCAAGAGCGCCTGACAGTCAGGCTCTTGCCTTTTATATTTGGGAGGAGTAAATATGAGAACATTGGATACAAATGATTGGATCTTTCTAAACAGTATAATCTATAAGATTTATACAATGAACAATATTGATGAGATGAGAGAGCAGTTTATGGAGCAGATGAAGATGCTTATTGATTATGACAGTGCGGATTTTCTTTTGGCATCTCCCGACGGTGAGAATAAGCTTGTGTCACCGGTGCTTTTTAACTGTGAAGAAGATATGTCTATAGCGTATGAAGAACTGGATTACAGTCGCGGTATATTATACAGCGGCAAGACACTTATATACAGAGAGACGGATATTATCGATGATTCCAAGAGGG
Organism: Lachnospiraceae bacterium UBA3826; assembly: GCA_002393095.1. Taxonomy (GTDB): domain Bacteria; phylum Bacillota; class Clostridia; order Lachnospirales; family Lachnospiraceae; genus Colinaster. The sequence goes on from DGII01000049.1 coordinate 16,019, forward strand.
TAGAGACCGATTATTATAAGAAAGTATATAAGACTAATAACTGGCATTACTCCTTGCAGATGGTCCTTGCAAGAAAGAAAGAATTTGTGGGTGTAATAACATTCTACAGATCCATCGGCAAGGATGACTTTGTCTATGACGATATATTCATTCTTGATCTGTTAAAGGATCATTTAGCATACAGATTATATCAACAGAAGAAGAGCGGCAATCTGGTCAGTGAGAAACTGTCCGTTGCCGGAGCAACCGAGAAATACAATCTGACCAGAAGGGAAGAGACAATACTCAGACTTCTTATGGAGGGAAGAGACAATGTAACAATATGCGAATCTTTGGTTATTTCAGAGAATACACTTAAGAAGCATATTCTTAATCTCTACCGCAAATTAGGTATAAATAACAGGGTTGGTCTTTTCAAAATGATTAGAGAAAAGGACTAATTATACTTAAAAAGTAGTAGAAAAATGGTCTTTTTGGTTTGTTGAAATGCAGGGGTTAATGTTTTATATTACTCGTAACAAATTAATAACGAATAAGACATGGCAAGAGGGCTGTATTTATTGTACAGCCCTCTTTTTCTTACAGAATAACAGCTAAAGATATTAAGGAGGATATGAGTATGAAAGAATTGATTATCATTATCAGACCTGAGAAGTTGGAAGACGTTAAGAATGTACTTGATAAAGTTCATTGCGGCGGAATGACATTATCAACGGCAATGGGTTGCGGAACACAGAAAGGTTCTGTTGAAAGAACAGTTAATGAGATAAAGGGGCTTAAGACTACGATCAATCTTCTTCCTAAGATTAAGGTAGAAGTTGTGGTATCTGATAAAGATGTTGAGACAGTGATCATGAGTATCAGAGAAACCTGTGCAACCGATCATGTGGGAGACGGAAAGATATTCATAAGGAACATAGAAGATGCCATCAGGATTCGTACAGGTGAAAGAGGTGTGAAGGCTCTATAACGGAGGTGTTCGCATGGGAACAATTATTGAATTAACAGGTGTAAACAAAATATACGGAACAAACCATGTGGTCAAAGACTTAAACCTCACGGTAGAAGAAGGGGAGTTCCTTACACTCCTTGGTTCATCCGGATGCGGCAAGACTACAACGCTTCGAATGATAGCCGGATTTGAGGAGCCGACAACCGGATCGATCAAGGTCGAAGGTGAATCGATAGAGGAGAAAGAACCGTTTGAGAGAAATGTAAATACCGTATTTCAGACATATGCGCTATTTCCTCATAAGACCATATTTGACAATATTGCCTACGGCTTAAAGATGAAGAAAGTCCCTAAAGCTGAAATTAAAGAAAGAGTCTTGGATATGATGGATATGGTTCAGTTAACGGGATTTGAAAACAGATACCCTTCTCAGTTATCGGGCGGGCAGAAGCAGAGAGTGGCTATTGCCAGAGCACTTATAAACAGACCGAGAGTATTGTTGCTTGATGAACCTTTGGGAGCACTTGATCTTAAGTTAAGAAAGCAGATGCAACTTGAACTTAAGAGATTACAGAAAAAATTAAATATAACATTCATATATGTGACGCATGATCAGGAAGAAGCTCTGACAATGAGCGACAGGATAGCGATCATGCACGACGGAGTTGTAGATCAGTTGGCAAGTCCCAAAGACATATATGAGCATCCGGCGACAAGATTTGTGGCAACGTTTATCGGTGAGACCAATACATATGACGGTTGTGTCACAAGTATGACAGACGGAGTAGCTACTGTTACGCTTGAAAACGGTGCAGTCAGGGTTAAATGTGATGACAGCTTCAATATCTTAGAATATGCCACGGTTTCTGTAAGACCTGAGAGCATGAGATTTGATACCAAGCCTCATGAAGGATTTGAACTTGTAGCAGTGGTTAAGGATTTCATATATGTGGGTTCCGTTCTTAAATGTATTGTATCCCTTCCAAACGGAAATGAACTTAAGATAGAGAGACTGTCCGGTCAGGAACTGCCTGAGATAGGAAGCAGGATTTATCCATATTGGGATCCAATGGACGGAGTATTGATACACAATGACAGTTACAAGATATTCAAGGCATTGGATGAGATCAAACTCGCATAGAAAAGTATACAAATAATCTGAAAGGAGGGCCGTTTATGAAGAATATGTCTAAACATGATCTTAAATCAAATACGATACCGGCTGTGGTTACGGTTGGTCCGGTGGCATTATTGCTTCTTCTTCTGGTGCTGGCTCCTTTGATACTCGTTACCGTAATGAGTTTATGTCAGACGGATGAATTCTATAACGTTGTGTACAGATTCACCTTGGTAAACTACAGCAAACTGTTATCGCCGGATTATATCAAGATATACGGCCAGTCATTACTTATAGCATTTATAACAACACTTATATGTGTCTTAATAGGTTATCCTTTCTCTTATGTTATAGCGAGAACAAAGAGTAAGAAAAGGCAGCTGTTTTACATGTTGGTCATCATTCCTTTCTGGACCAACTCTCTTATAAGAATATACGGGTGGAGAACATTCTTAGGAAGCAGCGGTTGGCTTAATAAGTTGTTAATGGCAATGGGTGTTGCAGCCGAACCGATTGAACTGTTGTATAAGACGGGTACTACGGTCCTGGGTATGGTGTATTGCTTTATACCCTTTATGGTTCTTCCACTGTATACGGCAATCGAGAAATTAGATGCAAGTCTTCTGGAAGCATCATCCGATCTTGGTGCAAGACCGGTTAAGACTTTATTTGAAGTAATACTTCCCCTTACTTCAAGCGGATTATTCTCAGGATGCATAATGGTATTCATCCCGTGTCTCGGATACTTCTTCGTATCGAATATCCTTGGCGGAGGTAATACTGATATGATAGGTAACCTGATTGAGAGACAGTTTAAGAGTGCAAATAACTGGCCCCTTGGTGCGGCGTTATCAATAATACTCATCGTCGTGACCCTGATACTTGTCAAGATATATCAGAAGCTCGGCGGTGATATGGACAGCCTTGGAGTATAGGAGGCTTATATGAGAAAAGCTAAGAAAGAAAAAAGAATAAAAAGACTGAGTATAGTGTTCTGCTTGTTGGTTTATCTGTTCTTGTTTCTGCCTATATTTGTTGTAGTATCAAATTCATTTAATGCTACAACGACCAAGCCGTACCTTAGTTGGAAAGGATTTACATTTGACTGGTATGTTAAGCTTTGGGATAATTCGGCGTTGCTTGAATCATTCGGCAATACGATCATCATTGCACTTGCCAGTACAATCCTTGCCACAATAATAGGTACGCTTGGTGCGGTAGGAATTTACAGATATAAGTTTAAGGGTAAGGGAATTATCAACGGTCTGTTGTATATTCCGGTAGTCATTCCCGAGATTGTTATAGGTATTGCATTATTAACAATATTTACCAATGCCAATGTTCCCAGGGGCATGCTTACATTAATCCTTTCACATGTAAGTTTCAGCGTGCCTTATGTGATATTCAATGTACGGGCAAGGCTTTCGGGATATGACAAATCAATAGAAGAAGCGAGTATGGATCTTGGGGCGAACAGGGTTGTTACTTTCTTTGAGATCACGCTTCCGGTGCTTATGCCGGGTATTGCAGGAGGAGCATTACTTGCATTTACTCTTTCGATTGATGATGTAATAATCAGTTATTTTGTGAACGGACAGACCAAGACATATCCTCTTAAGGTTATGGAAAGTATTAAAAGCGGTGTTTCTCCGGATGTGAATGCGCTCTCAACACTTGTACTGGTTGGAACGATCGTACTTGTGTATATAACACAGAGCGGAATCTTATCCGGTAAACATAATAAAATCTGACAACAGATTTAGGAGGAGGAAAAATTATGAAGAAAAGGATTTTAGCAGCATTAGTCTCATTATCACTTGCGGCGATGAGCCTGACAGGATGCGGATCATCAACAGAAGGAGGCGAGTCCGGGAATCAGGGAGAATTAAACATCTTTGTTTGGACTGAGTACCTTCCGGATTCTGTTGTTGAGAAGTTTGAGAAGGAAACAGGAATTAAAGTAAATGTATCAACATATTCTTCAAATGAAGATATGCTTGCTAAGGTTAAGTCTGAAACAGCAGGCGCATACGATCTGCTTGTTCCCAGTGATTATATGGTAGCCCAGCTTATTGCACAGGATATGCTTAAGGAACTGGATTTTGAGCAGTTACCGAACTTCTCTCATATAGGAGAGAGTTATAAGAACCCCTCTTATGATCCCGGCAACGTATATTCAATCCCTTATATGGGTGGAGCAGGTGCCATAGTGGTCAACAAGGATAAGGTGGATATGGATATAACAAGTTATGCGGATTTATTTGATCCCGCACTTGAAGGAGAGTTGGTAGTGCTTGATGACTTCCGTGCTGTCATCGGTATGACATCCAAGGCATTGGGATACGATCTTAATGAGACAGATCCCGCCAAGCTTGCCGAGGTATCCGATAAGTTATTGGAACTTAAGAAAAACGTGGTTCTCTATGACTCAGATTCACCCAAGAGCGCGCTTATATCAGGTGACTGTGCGGCAGGTATGATCTGGAGTGCTGAAGTAGCAATGGCTATGGAAGAGGTTCCTTCGATAGAGGTTATATATCCTACAGAGGGTGCATATTTATTCTTTGATAACTGGGTTGTGACCAAAGAATCTCCTAACTATGATAATGCACTTAAGTGGATGAACTTTATTATGGAGCCTGAGAACATGGAACTTGTTCTCGCTGAGTTCCCATATCTCTGCGCCAATACAGATGCAGTAGCTAACATGGGTGAGGAGTACAGCGGCAATCCCGCCAAGAATCCTCCGTCAGATGCTATCGCTAAGGGAAGCTATGTTGAGAATCTCGATAGTGCAACTCTCGATATCTATAACGAGATGTGGACTAAACTTAAAGAGTAATCATCTTTGTCAACTTTATAATTATAGGCAAAAGACCCGGGATAGTACCTACTGTCCTGGGTCGACAATTAAAGGAGGAATTAAATGGCTATAGATTTCTTATATCTAAGTGAAAAAGACATGATCGATGCAGGTGTGCTTGATGCCAAGGGATGTGTTGAGGCTATGAGGGATGTCATGAGCCTGTTTGGTAAGGGAGATTATCTGCTTGGGGGTCCCAAGAACGATGAGCACGGATTGCAGATGAATTTTCCTAAGGTTAAGGATATAGAGGGATTTCCTCTTGATAACGGGCCTGACAGAAGATTCAATGCCATGCCGGCATATCTTGGCGGTAGATTTCATATGGCAGGACAGAAGTGGTACGGTTCTAATCATGCCAATTTAAGTAAGGGCCTGCCAAGGTCCATTCTTATGGCAACTCTTAATGATGTTGATACCGGTGCGCCTGTAGCATATATGTCAGCCAACTTACTCAGTGCAATGAGAAC
>DGII01000049.1:21468-25763 GCA_002393095.1 Lachnospiraceae bacterium UBA3826
AGTGCAATGAGAACGGGAGCCATGCCTGCCATGGCAGCATCATATCTTGCCAATAAAGACTCAGAGGTACTTACCATACTGGGTCCCGGTGTGATCAACAAATGTGCGCTTATGTGTTATATGGCAGTTCTTCCTGATATTAAGAAAGTCAAGATTAAGGGCAGTAGTCCAACATCGGCTTCGACTCTGTCTATGAAAGCTTTTATAGAGGAGAAATATCCGCAGATTAAAGAGATAGAAATATGTAAGACGTTGGAAGAAGCATGTCGCGATTCGGATGTTGTAAGTGAGGCTATGTCCGTAACTCTGGATAAGGCCGAGGAATTCCATCTTGATTGGTTTAAAAAGGGAGCATCCGTATTCTCTATGGGCAGCTTCTTATACAGAGACTTCGATGAACTTATCGGAACCACCATGGTTGTAGATAACTACGGAATGTATGATAAGTATATGAACAACTTCATCGCAAGAGGACCGGTTGATGAACTGGGTAATAAGCGTGAGTGGGTGATCATGGGTATCCATTTTGTTCATCTTGTAAGAGAAGGTAAGATAAGAAGAGAGCAGGTTCTTAATCTCTGCGACATTGTCAACGGAATTACTCCGGGCAGAAAGACGCATGATGAGATCGTTATGTGCAGCAGCGGGGGAATGCCTATAGAGGATGTTGCATGGGGTTATGATTGTTATAAGAAGGCTTTAAAGCTTGGGATAGGTACAAAACTCAACCTATGGGATGAGCCATATTTAAGATAACTACTTATTTAGTAGTACATAAGCCACGAAATGAGTATAAAAACGGTGAGAGTAAGTAATTGATGAAGTACTTACCAAGGTGTAGATTATATGCATGAAGAGGCAAAAGGGTCTGTTTATTGATCCTTTTGCCTTTTGTATTTAGACAGATATAACAGACGAATTGATTTCGTCGGGAAGGAAAGCATATGAGTTATCCAGCCATTGATTTTTTGTTTCTAAGTGAAGAAGACATGATAAGAGCGGGAGTTAAGAATATGGCAGCCTGCATTGATGCCATGGAAGAAGTAGTCAAATGTTTGAATGCCGGTGATTATGTGATGGGCGGTGAGAATCATAATTCCCACGGAAGCCAGGTCTCATTTCCCAAGACTTCACCATTTCCCAATATGCCTCTTGATGTCGGTGATGACAGAAGATTCATGGCAATGCCTGCATATATAGGCGGCCCGTTTGATCTTATGGGAATGAAATGGTACGGATCGAATATGTCCAATAAGAATAAAGGCCTTCCCAGATCGATACTTACGGTAATGTTAAATGATAAAGATACAGGCGCACCTCTTGCATTAATGAGTGCCAATCTGTTAAGCGCATACAGGACCGGAGCCATTCCGGGAGTCGGAGCCAAATATCTTGTAAGAAAAGACGCTAAGGTATGCGGTATCTGCGGACCGGGTGTTATGGGCAAGACCTCACTTGCGGCAATTATGGCGACTTGCCCCAATATAGATACACTCAAGGTCAAGGGCAGAGGTAAGGCATCGCTTGAGAAATTCATACAGTTTGTTAAAGAAGAATATCCGACACTTAAGACAGTGGAAGCTGTGGATACCGTGGAGGATCTTATCAAAGACAGTGATGTTATATCATTTGCCAATTCTGGAGGAACGGATCCATCAACCTATCCCTTTGTTAAGAAGGAATGGATCAAGCCGGGAGCAGTGCTTATCGGTGTAAGTGCCTTTGATATGGATTCTAAAGAATTAAAGAGTCTGTCGCTTGTTGTAGATAATATCAAGTTATATGAAGCATGGGCAGAAGAGTTTCCTTATCCGTCCTTTGGAGCGAACAATATAATCGGATCGAAATTCACGGATATGGTTCATGACGGGCTGATATCAATGGATGAGATCATAGACTTAGGTGACATTATTTTCGGCAAAAGGCCCGGGCGTGTAAGTGATGACCAGATATTCGTATATTCGGTGGGCGGCATGCCGGTGGAAGATGTTGCCTGGGGTAAGGTTTGTTATGAAAATGCAAGAAGACTTGGGCTTGGAACCAAACTAAGACTGTGGAATGAACCGGATATGCATTGATAAACCTGAAACGATATGCGGAATATGGAATTTGGAAGGAGAAGAATATTATGGCAGACAGAATTGATGAGCATCCGATACTCGGAGCTTTGGAAAAAGGTCAGATTGTAAGGTTTACATTTGACGGTAAAGAAATAGAGGGATATGAGGGCGAACCTATAGCCGCAGCACTTAAGGCGGCTGATGTAATGATTCACAGGTATACACAGAAAGAGCATAAACCCAGAGGAATATTCTGTGCTATAGGTCGTTGCACAGACTGTGTAATGATAGTTGACGGAGTTCCCAATGTCAGGACATGTATTACACCGCTTAAGGCGGGAATGGTAGTTAAGACTCAGTACGGTGTATCGGCTGAACCTTTTGATAAACAGTAGGAGGACATGACTATGAAAAGATATGATTTGATAATTGTAGGTGCAGGTCCTTCGGGTTTGTCGGCAGCGATCGAGGCAGCCAAAAGAGGACTGAATGTCGTCGTATTTGATGAGAATGAGAAGCCAGGCGGACAGCTGTTTAAGCAGATCCATAAGTTTTTCGGCTCAAAGGAACACAGAGCCAAAGTAAGGGGATTTGTAATAGGAAAGCAACTTCTTGATGAAGCGGCAGAGGCGGGAGTATCAGTAGTGCTTAATGCAACTGTCATAGGTCTGTATCAGGACAAGGAAGTTGTGGTCAAGATGGGCGAAGAGATCAAACACTACAAGGCTGACGCAGTTGTAATCGCGACGGGTGCAGCCGAGAATATGGTCACATTCCCCGGTTGGACATTACCGGGTGTGATAGGTGCAGGTGCAGCTCAGACACTTATGAATCTTCACGGGGTATTACCCGGTAAGAGGGTGCTTATGCTTGGTTCAGGTAATGTAGGATTGGTGGTTTCTTTCCAGTTGTTACAATGCGGATGTGAGGTTGTTGCACTGGTTGATGCGGCGCCCAGAGTAGGAGGATATGGTGTACATGCGGCTAAGGTTGCAAGGACCGGAGTTCCATTCTATTTATCCCATACTATTGTTGAGGCGGAAGGTGATGACTGTGTTAAGGGTGTAACCATAGCACAGGTAGATGAGAAATTTGATTTCATCCCGGGAACCGAGAAACATTTTGATGTTGATACCATATGTCTTGCTGTAGGATTATCCCCTATGTCTCAGCTGCTTAAGATGGCAGGGGCTCAGATGGAAGATAACCCGAAGAGGGGAGGCCAGGTTCCGATATGTGATGAGTACGGACGTACTTCTATTCCGGGTGTGTTCGTTGCGGGAGATGTGTCAGGAATAGAAGAGGCATCTTCGGCCATGATTGAGGGCAGAATGGCAGGCGTTGTTGCAGCTGAGTATTTGGGATATACAGATGAAGAAACAATGCAGTCGGAATTGGAAGAACTTGAAAAGGCCTTGGATGGATTAAGACAGGGAATGTTCGCCCCTAAGAATCGAGGTAAGGCGATCGAGAAGACTGAAGAGGGAATCGATATTTCACAAAACCTTCTTAAGAACGGTTATGTTGCTGATGATGAGATAGAGAGATTCCCGGGAGTGACACATAAGAAGGGTGTACATCCCGTTATAGAGTGTACACAGAATATACCGTGTAATCCCTGTCAGGATGCATGTCCCAAGAAGTGTATCTCAATCGGAAGCAATATTACATCGCTTCCGATCGTGGTTGATAACAGTGAATGCATTAATTGCGGAATGTGCGTGGCAAGTTGTTCGGGACAGGCGATATTCCTTGTTGATGAAGACTGTGGGGACGGAACGGCAACGGTTACCCTTCCTTATGAGTTCCTGCCGCTCCCGGCAGAAGGAACCAAGGGTATTGCACTTGGAAGAAGCGGTAAAGAAGTTTGCGAGGCGACAGTTGTATCGGTTAAGTCAGCCAAGGCATTTGATAAGACAAATCTGCTTACAATGAGAGTACCTAAGGAATATGCCATGACGGCAAGATTCTTCAAAGTCATGTAAAGGGAGGGATTGGATATGAACAGTGTTAATGACAGATCAAGAGATATAGGACCTTTTGTACCGGCTCCCGATGATGATATGTTGATATGCCGTTGTGAAGAGATAACAAAAGGTGAGATAAGGCAGGCGGTTCATGACGGAATGTGGACCATAACCGAGATACGAAGATACTTAAGAGCCGGAATGGGATTGTGTCAGGGACAGACATGTTCAAGGCTTGTTAAGGGAATAGTGGCTAAAGAACTTGGAG
>DGII01000049.1:25888-27082 GCA_002393095.1 Lachnospiraceae bacterium UBA3826
TCTTTGCAAATGAAGCAAAGGAGGATGATTAGTATGAACAGTAATGCTGAAGTTGTAGTAATTGGCGGTGGAATAATCGGTAACTCTGCAGCATATTATCTGGCCAAGAGGGGATTAAGCGTAATTGTCCTTGAGGGAAGTGACTTTATAGGTAACGGCGGATCCAGCAGAAACGGCGGAGGAGTCAGACAGTCAGGAAGAGATGTAAGAGAACTGCCGCTTGTTATGTATGGTATCAAGAATCTCTGGCCTACATTATCTGAAGAGTTGGAGACGGATTGTGAATACCATCAGGATGGTAACCTTCGTCTTGGTAAGAATGATAAACATAAAGAGATTCTGACCAAACTTGCGACTAATGCACAGAGCTGCGGATTGGATGTAAGAATGATTGATGCAGCTGAGGTTAGGAGTATTAACCCTTATCTGTCGGATGAAGTAACCTGTGCAAGCTGGTGTCCTACAGACGGACATGCCAATCCTCTGACGACAACCCTTGGCTATTACAAGATGGCCAGACGTCTCGGAGTAAGGTTTATATCCGGTGAGAAGGTAACGGAACTTAGGATGGTCAAAGGTAAGGTAAGAAAGGTTATATGTGAATCGGGTGATTCATTCGAAGGAGAGAATATATTAGTTGCAGCCGGATATGACAGCAGGGCAATCTTAGGTACGGTGGGAGTGGATATACCCATGACAAGATCTCTGCTTGAATGTCTAGTAACGGAAGCCGAACCGCATATGTTCGATCAGATGCTTGGAACTGCCGAAGCGGATTTCTACGGACATCAGACCAAGCACGGTTCATTCGTATTCGGAGGTTCGTCCGGATTTGAAGGCAGTAATAAGGATAACGGTACGCCCATATCAAATGCCAAGACAGCCCCTTGTATCTGTCGCGGTATCATGAAATATTTTCCGGATCTTGCTAATGCCAAGATAGTCAGGACGTGGGCAGGATGGAGTGATAAATGTGCAGACGGAGTAGCAGTGGTAGGCGCCATAGATGAGGTACCGGGATTATATACATCCTGTGCAATGTCAGGCCACGGCTTCGGTATAGGACCGGCAGCAGGTCATCAGTTGGCACAGCTTATTGTTACAGGAACTACGGATGTAGACTTAAGTACACTCAGATATGACAGATTCAAGGCTAAGATATAAGTAAGTGATAGTGTCAAATGACGTATGAAA
>DGII01000092.1 GCA_002393095.1 Lachnospiraceae bacterium UBA3826
CTTAGCCATAGCATCAACTAATTCTGTCTTGTTCATGGAAATTCTCCTCCTATAAATCGGTTTATACTTTGCGTTTTCCAACGCCTATACTATATATAGCTTTTTTTATAATCTTTGTCAACAATTAATTAGCATTTTTTGGCTTTTTTATCGGATTTTTAAAAAATCTGTACCGTATGTGTATATCTGTCCAACCACAATATCTAGTTATGTAACCATAATATGATTTTGCAATCCGATAAGGTCATACAGAGGGTGTCGCAACTACCTCCGATGTTGCCTCCGGAGTAGTCTCCTGTGTAGGTGTCGGATCGGCAGATGAATTCTGCGTAGGTTCGGGAGTGATACTCTCAGGTTCCTGTGCAGGTGTCGGTGTGGGCGTAGGTGTAGGAGCAGGTGCAGGTGTAGCTGCAGGCTCAGGTGTCGGTGTCACGCTTACGACCGGTTCCGGTGTCGGTGTGGGTGTAGGTGTAGGAGTCACGATAACCGTCGTACCTGCATTGGGTACAAGATCGGAGAATGAGAATATCTCATCCTGCGCTTCCGTATCCACAGCTATCGTATAGCTCCTTGTGACATAGCCTTCCTTCCTTAATATGATCTCATGCTTGCCGCTTACCTTGGTGAAGCTTATAGGAGCTATGCCCACATAGCTGCCGTCTAAGTATACCTCCACACCTGTAGGCGCGCTTATGGTTATCTTATGTCCGCTGATAGTCGTACCTGTAGTCACTATATTGGTAGAAGGTGAGGATGTAGGTACCGGTGAAGGTGAAGGAAGCACCGCCACGGATACTGACGGCGACGCTACCGGAACCGTATACTCATAATCCTCCTGTTTTTCAAGAGTTATCTCCAAGGTGGCATTCTCAGCGCCCACCTTGATATACTGAGTGAGTGTCTGATACCCTGCTGCCCTGACCATAAGCTGATGCACACCGTACTCGACGCTTACGGGCTTGGTTATATCCACTGCCTCGCCATCTATATATACCTCCGCCGTGGAAGGCTCCACTACGAAGATTATATTGCCGTATGTAACGAGCTCCTCAACCTGAATATCTCCGATATCAAGCTCTGTCTCCTTATTCCTGTCTATGCTTACCGTCTTAAGACCTTCAACTCCCTTATTGGATAACTGCACATCATATGTACCCACCGGAACAGCGATGATCATATCTTCACCGATGGTCTTGATTATCTTCGATCCCGTTATCTCTATCCAGCCTCCGACGAAATACTCCTCATTCTTAAGCCTTAGGTATCCGTGGCCCTCATCTATGGACACCGAATATACCATTCTGTCCACACCGCGGACCGTGATAGTATCCACGGGATTGATATCCATAAGAGTTGCTTCTGCTCCATCCGCATACACCTCGATGCTTCTGTCGAACCAATAGTTGCTTCCTGCCGCATACATACGATTATCAAGCTCATTGATATCAAAGTCCTTAATCTCACTTAATTCCCATGCGTTCTGTGAACCCTGCATGGAATTAAGCAGCCTCTTGGTCTTAAGGAAGGTTATATCCACGATAGTCCCCACCTCTACCTGATCCATGGACATGGCTGTACCGTACTTATCATATATCTTGCTGGTTCCATCGTAATTAAGAGTGTATTCCCTGTTGACCTCTCTGTTATAGAAGGTAATGGTCTTATTCTGTTCATTCCTGCCTACTATGAGAGCATCAATATCCTCGCTGTCATACATTCCCGCCTTAGTCACGATAAAACCCGTATCCTTGCTGTTATTCACAGCAGAAGGAGACGCACTGCTTCCACAGGCGATAAGTAATGTCATGACTGCGGTTACGGATATCCACAGACTCTTTCTGCCATATGCGGTTATCAGAGCTTTTAAGTCTCTTTTTTCCTTGTTCATGTTCTCTTATCTTATTAAACCTCTTGCCATCTCTGTCAGTACGTCCTTCTCATTCAATGACGGATCATCTATCACTGCATCAAGCAGCCTGCCAAGTATCTCACCTATCTCCGGTCCCGGCTTAACTCCGAGCTCCATCATATCCCTTCCGTTCACGGCAAGGTCCGCTATGGTCACACACTGACCCTCGGCTACTATATTATCATATATTATCTTAAGATTATCAAGACTGCGAAGCTTTTCCTCTCTAAGATAATCCGACTGAGCCATCACATCGGCATGCTTAACCTTAAGCAGCTTAGGAAGCATACCCGGACCCAGCTTATTCATTGCCCGTCTTACGGTCTTAGACCTTTCCTCTATCTTAAGGTCGTGATTGCGTATCAGTATCTCCACCTGCTTAATGGTATCATTGTCGAACTTAAGTCGCTTCATGATCCCATGAGCCATCTCTGCACTCTTCACATCATGTCCGTGGAAGTGGTTATGTCCCTCTTCATCCACAGTTACACACACAGGCTTGGCCATATCATGGAAAAGCATGGTGTATCTGAGTACCCTGTCCGCCTCGATATTCTCCATGGAGTGCAGGATGTGTTCTCCCACGTTGTAGCAATGGTGAATGTGATTCTGCTCCTGCTTCATGCAGGCATCGAATTCCGGCAGGACAACTGACGTAATGCCAAGCTCATATGCGATCCTAAGATGAGCCGGATTATCAGATGTAATTAGTTTACATAACTCAACCTGTATCCTTTCTGCGGATATCATCTTAAGCCTTGTAATGAGCTTAGTGATGGCGGCTCTGGTCTCAGGCTCTATCTCGTAGCCTAGCTGTGCAGCGAACCTTACGGCTCTCATCATACGAAGGGCATCCTCCGTGAAGCGATCCTTGGGCACTCCGACGCATCTTATGACCTTATCCTCAATATCCTTAAGTCCGCCGTATTCATCTACAAGCCCATCCTTATCATTATATGCCATGGCATTGATGGTGAAGTCCCGCCTTAACAAATCCTCCTTAAGATTACGGGTGAAAGTTACCTCCTTAGGATGTCTGCCATCCTCATATGCCCCGTCTATCCTGTAGGTCGTGACCTCATATCCCACATGATTCCTAAGCACAGTTACAGTTCCATGCTTAAGTCCCGTATCTATGGTAGGTCTGAAGAGCTTCTTGACTTCATACGGGTCTGCGGATGTAGTGATATCCCAGTCATCCGGCTCCCTGCCAAGGATCGAATCCCTCACACAGCCACCTACCGCATAAGCCTCAAATCCCGCAGACTGTAGCTTGTCTATTATGAACTTTACATCCTTTGGCAGATTAATCTTCAATATCACTTACCTTTTTAACAAATACATCAAATCTCGGCAATCTGTTCTTGATCATACCATGCGAAGACACATCAATGAGGCCTCTGTCCCTTAATCTCGCCCTATACTGCGAGAATTCGTTCTTCTTCTGCTTGGTCAGTTCCAACAGCTCGGACACCGGCATATTATCCTTTTTAACTATATATGTCATATACCACTTATCCTTAGATGAGAGTTCGGACCATATCTTCTTATAAACATAATGGCTTAGAGCCTCATCGAATCTCTCCAACACCTCCGTATTCATCTCATGGGCATCATTCTCCCATACATACTTTCCCAATGCCTGATAGGCCAGTGGATAACCCTTTGTGGTGATGGCCATATCCATCGCTTTATCACGTGATATACCAAGTACGGCTGCATATCTCTCAGCTATTAAAGTCAGATTGAGAGGCTCCATCTCGTATGTCGGCGTTCTGTATAAAAAAGTAAGATTCTGCTCATTCTTAAGGTCATGTATATTCTCATATAACCCAGCCATCAAGAGATATATGGGCAGGTCTTCCCTTATCATTATCTGGAAGCTGCTTGCAAATTCCTTCATATAAGGCGTATTGGACGCCTCATCCACGGTCACTAAGAGTCTCTTCTTTTTCTTCTTTATCTCTTTTAGCATAATCTCCAATGCCGATTCAAGATCCGCTATTGGAGATTTGGAAGAGATATTAATACCTATTCCGAATTTGGACAGATTCAGGCTGCTATCAACGAATTTGGTCATGAACTCCCTGCTGTCATACAGCTTACCGACAAGACTTTCCAGCATATTACGCTCAACATTCAGCCTGATAACGATCCATTCGTCACTCTCGGATATCCGATTCTCAATGGATGTCATAGTCACGGTCTTACCGCTTCCTCTTGTACCTGTCAGCATAAAACAATTGCTCTGCGCATCCTCATATGACAACTCCTGCACGATCTCATCTATCAGTATCTCTCTGCTGATATACTGTGTCGGAACCTTCCCAAAGCTTAAAACAAACGGATTTCTCTCCATTTCCTTGTCTCCTATATACTCCTATATACTTCTATATACTTTGTTTTTGCTTATATACTTTTATATACTCTTATATACTTTTATTTACATTATATACTTTTATATACTTCTGTCAATGACGTTGCAGAAAATGTTGTTATTGTGCTGACAGCAAAAAGGGGACAGCAAATCAACCACTGTCCCGTTCTTATTACTGCTATTATTAGCTTATACTAATAGGTTATTGTCTATTACCTCATCATCGAGTTCTTTAAGTGTATGTACTATTCTCCCTGTATTCATAATCTCTATTTCGAAATCCTCCCTGCCAAAATCCATCAGATATCCCAAACGTACTGTTATGTCTTTTTCCTTACCGATATCTAACAGCCACTTGGCACAATTATCACCACATGCGGATGCATTAAATATATATGAATCTTTTTTATCAATCAAAATCAGTGTTTTTACACCACCCGACAACCTCTCGGGAGAAATCATACCAAGCGCCGGACTCTCTATCAGCCTGTCTTTAATCACATGAGATTTATCAACGTCCTTTATCATTTCTACGACTCTGGTATCCTTAAACCATTCCACCTTATACTGATGATTGAAGAATGTGTCAGGGTCAAAAATATAATTGTCTGAATCTATATCTCCATATATTATCTTAAGCATACTTAAACCTCAATCAATTTCGGTAGTTGTTCAGCTATTTTACTGATATTTACATCTCCTGAATTAGAATCTTCTGTGATTACCAGCTCCGGTTTTATCGGCGCATATTCCTCAAGATTGTATATTTTATACATCTCGTTATATACTTTTTGCGCTTCATGATATTTTTGTGTGTCTCTTGTTTCTCTAAGACCATATATTTCCTCAACGCTATAAGAAAGCTGTGAAAGACTGTCACGATATATCAACACGAAATAATTATCTGCTTTATTGACAATCTCTGCGAACTCTTTTGTCTTTATAAAAGAATTATTCTCATCTATGAATATTATACGATCATGTTGCAGTTCCAGTATTTCCTTCCAATTATCGGAGTTTCCTACAACAATACATTTTTTATCGCATACGATGGTTACACCGGAACTGATACCTGCCCTGTTATAGTCTGAGACCATACGGACAAGTTCGGATTTACCTGAAGCGCTGTTCCCTTGTAATATTGTAATATTTCGTTTTACTTCCAGATGATATGATATGTTGCTATCATATACTCTTATATCGTACTTCCCTGTCATGCCAAAGTCCTCAATAAACACTTAATATACATAGAATAGCATAAACACACTGTTTTGAAAATGTTGGATTTCTTATGGATACTTTTGTAACAAGATGGGACAGCGAATCATACGCTGTCCCGTCTTTGTTACTGCCAATATTAGCTTATTCCATCAAATCATTGTCTGTTACTTAATAATCCGGTTATCTTTATTCACAACTAACCTCATGTACCGGTCTTCTACTTTACATACAGATAGGTGACATTCTCGTCATCTGATTGTACCCCCAGAACAGGAGTCGTCATTCCATATGAGCCTGCACTTACTCCTTCAATATAGTCTTCTGCGATAACATTAAAGTCCCTGTCGATAATATCATATGAATGACCATCATCGGAAACGAGGGCATAGCCATTTATATTAAAATTAGTTGCATCTGCATACATTGCGATTTCATTAAAGTCCTTATCAGCATATCCCCATTGACTCATATCGGCATTGGCAACCAAGTACCCTTCCATATTCTCTCCGATTTTACCACACCAACCGTATTTTTCCTTATCATACTCAATTTCTTCACTTGTATCCTCCGCTAATTCAACATCACTTAGCTCAGACGGGTCTACAAGTGTCCATGTCTGGGTATCGAGATAATATATCACCTCTCCATTGGAATCCGATACCTCTGCAATGTATCTCTTATTATTACATTCTTCCGCTATGACACAATCATCCATATAAAAATGCGAATCTACGATATTTTTTTCAATCACGGCTATTTCATTGCCCTGTACATCATATATCTTTATTACCGCCTCTGATTTGCCGTCTTCCGTTATTTCAAATGTTTGGAATGTCTGCAGACCTGCCTTTACATTTTGCCCTGCATCCTGATCAAAAGAGAATAAACAATCCCAACTCCACGCATAAGGGGTAGATGTAGACATTTCGGTTTTTCCTAACTCGTTAAAATCATAGTCATAAAAAGTAAACGTGATACTGTCATTCTCTTTCACACTGATATATAAGACATTTTCTGTGTCATAGTATTTTTTGTTCCAATTCTCAATTCCAAACCGTTCATCCGAAAGCTCCTCACAGACAACAGCATCTCCCTCGGTTTTTCCACACTTTGTACAGGTTTTAGGGGCTTCTAAGGTTGCGTAAGTCCATTCATGTCCAAGCGCCTCACCCTCTGTTGTTCCACATCTTGTACAGGTCTTAGGCTCTTCACATGTAGCCTCCGCATAGTCATGCCCTAAGGGTTCCCCTTCAGTTGCTCCGCATTCCTTACACGTTCTGGGTTCTGTGCAGGTGGCTTCCGTCCACACATGCTCATGCAACGGCTCCTTTTGTCCACATGCCGCCAAAGCAGCCAACATCATTATTATTGCAAAAAATACTGATATACTTTTTCTTCTGCCTTTCATTTTACAATTCTCCTCCTCATTTCATAATATATACATTTTTTTCAACTCCGGGTACTATATCGGCTCCCGCCAATCTCTCTTTTTCATCATTATGAGCTCCTGTTGATCCGGTACTGTAATTTAAAATATACCATTTCCCTACATCTATCGGAATAAAATATGGCTCTACAATATCTAAAGTTTTGAATGTATATTCATCATCAATAAGGATGTATACCTGCTCTTTTCCATCAGGTTCATAAAGCTCTTCATTCCCCCTGATAACAGGTTTTCTTGAGTCCGGATCAACCAGCTTTATATTACAATATTCTACAGATTCTCCGGTAATGTTACTCGTCATTTGGCCACCTTCACCGGTTGAAACGATGTATTTATCGTCAAGGATATACCACTTGTCAGTTCCTTCTACGATATTACCGCTATCATCAAAATCATAGCCCGGACGTTCTCCCATCTCTGTAACGGTAAATGTTACTCCATCGCATTCAAAGCTTTTTCCTATGGCCAGCTTATCTACATCTTCCCTCATGGCAAGAGCTTCACTGTATACCTTTCCTTCAGCTTCATAGTGTCCATCCACTTTACTGAACGGACCATTGAACTCACCATAATATATATGTGGCATTGAAAGGTCTAATCCTCCCTGTTCACTTTCGTTGAAAGTGCATTTGTCCACAAGTTTTCCTGTGTGATCCCTGTATCTCTCATAATGATATTTTTCCTTAAACGGGGCATTATCTGATGTAAGTATATCAAGACTCATGGAAGGTATGATGCTTTCCGAAAGAGAACCTCCGTCGTTACAACCAATACTTAGTATCGGCGCATAAAAATCAATATCCGCACAGAATAATATATTGGATTTTTTTCGAACCTTAACATCCGCTGATGCACCTGCTCCGAAATCCACCTCCATATCAAATATGTTCATACCAAGAATAACTATATTAGGCTGCAATCTGATCTTATCTTCAAGTGTGCAGTTCAGATTCACGTCATTAAGATTGCATTCTGCTCCCGAATCAAATCTCGGATAAGCACCATTTCTGTACTCAAAAACCGCATATGCCGGAAAATCAGCCTCAAAACTGATTGATCCGTCCAACGAGATGACCATATATATATCAAGACTTATTCCTGCAAGGTATTCATTCCCTACGATAGATAAGCCCTTTATAACAGGTATCTTTGCTTCCAGATTACAACCCGATTTTGTAATTACATCAATCTCTGTTTCTGTCTGCGCCACCAATGAATTGACGCTTAGGTCTCCGGTTATCAGATTTTTCTCTATATCAGCATTAAGTCCGATGTTGAATTTGCTCAGATTGAATGAAGATTCAAAGTAGACATTACCGCCTACAGCACTATCCTTATCCAGAGCATCAAGACTGCTCTCCTTGATAGCTATACCGGAAAACCCAACTGACTGTGAGATTCCCGTCTCATTATCCGTAAAGGATATACTGGCATCCCCATCAGATGTAATACTAACATCTACCTTTACTCCGGAAGACACTACTTCCTTATCTATTGGCAGATGTATACTACCCCAATCCATTGTCTGAATACGGCTTTCTCCGTTATCCGACTGCTGTAATGCCCTTTGGATATCAACGGCAGACATAGGGATTATGTCAGATATTACCAAGTGGTTGATTACTTCAGATAATTCAACCTCTTCAATTATGACCGTATTACCTGTTATATCCGATACTTTGCCTGCATTCTTAAAACCCGTATATTCATTATAGAAGACTATAACGGAGCCCTTCTCTATCCCGGATATATCACTGATCTTCAGGCTATTCTCTTCAGGAGTATATGATATTACCGACTCATCATTAATCTCTATTACCTTGTCACTATACTCAACATCTGCATAATCATCTATCCACAAATTTTCCAGACCAAATGTCATTGCCTTGGCAATAATGTCCTGTCCCATCTCCTGAGTTATTCCAGCTCTTAAGTCCCTGTCGGCTATCAAACCCTCGTTTACTGCCAGTGTGATATAATCACTGTCCGTGGGTAACTCAGATAATCCCATATATATCTTGATCCTGTGTGGTCCCACTGCCTTCAATACAGTAATTGCAGCATATTCTCCGGTGATTCTCTTTTTTCCTTCAAATTCTTCACCATCTGTTATACCCCATTCATGTGCCGCCTGTATTGCTGCAAAATAGGGGTCGTCTCTATTCACATCCTCATAATACGGATCAGACTGCTCATACTCCTTTAACTTGAATTCATCTGTCAACATCTGTATCCACTCGTTGCGAGTTATTCCTCTTGAATTCTTCCTCTTAATAATTATGACAGATGTGATTCCCACAACTATTATTATCAGTAATAATGCTATCCACTTAATGTTTTTCTTCATAATTCCTTCCTGCTTTTTATGATTCAGACAGTTATTCTTTATACTCACTTAAGTAGGAGTTGATCAATGTTATGCAACTATTTGGTCGCATTTACCCACCTAGAATACTACCGTTTGGTAACATTGTCAAGAAAGGGTAAATGTTATGAAATGGCAGAGATTTGAGGATTTACGGATAGATCATGACCTGACGCAGCAACAGGTTGCGGACATTTTATTCTGTCAAAGAGAAGTATACAGAAGATACGAAAAGGGTATCCGTGAAATGCCCCTTTCATGCGCAATCACTCTGGCTAAGTATTATCACGTCTCATTGGATTATCTGGTTGGACTCACTGATAAAAAGAATAACGATAAATAGAACAGGGAGATGCATCTTAACGGATGCATCTCCCTGCCGATTAATGGGGCTAGGAAATCCTAAGCCGGATTAACTTGTTATTCTCAGACCTTATTCTTGTCCTTATTATTCAGTATCTCGAATACAACGGCTGCAAGGAGCACGAGACCCTTGACTATCTTCTGCCAGTTGGCATCGATACCCATGATAGACATACCAAGGTTGATGACACCGATAAGTGTAGCACCTACTACCATACCGAATACACTTCCGGAACCGCCGTATGCAGATACACCACCGACGATACATCCTGAGATGGCATCAAGCTCGAAGTTCATACCTGCTGTAGGATTGGCTGCGGTAAGACGAGCCATTGTGATCCATGAAGCGATGACTGTAAGGAACTGCATATTAAGGTATGCAGAGAAGAGAACCTTCCTTGTGTCTATACCTGAGAGTCTGGTTGCTTCCATGTTACCACCCGTTACATAGAAGTATCTACCGAGAGTGGTCTTGGATGCAATGAAGTTATATATAAGAGCGATGACCGCTACCCATACGAGTGTAAGCGGAATACCCTTATTCTGGGCAAGCTTCACTGTGAAGAGTATGATGACTGCCGATATGATCACACATCTTACAAGTACTGCCGTCATTGAATCAGCCTCATAACCCTTGCTTATCTTGGTGGCTCTGTCTCTTAACTGAGTCACGAAGAGTATTATGCAGGCAATTATACCTACTATAAGACAGGTCACATTGAAGCCCTCTACTCCGAATACATCGGGTATGAATCCGTTGAAGAGATTCGTGAAGCCTGCAAGCTCGGGCTTATTGATACCTATTGTAAGACCGTTAAGTATCGCAGTACCCCATCCTCTGAATGCGAGGAAGCCTGCAAGTGTAGCTATCCACGGGGGAACATTGACATAGGCTATCAGATAACCCATGAAAGCACCTATTGCAAGACCTACAAGCAACATCACTATCATTGCAAGCGGTATCGGCATCCCCTTTTCGACCATCAGCTTTGCTCCGATCGCATCGACGAAGCAGACAACCGCACCTACCGACAGGTCGATATTACCCTTAATGAGCATACACATCATCATACCTGTTGCAAGTACATATACATATGCGTTCTGCGCTATCAGCGCATTGAAGTTCGCAGGTGTCAGAATTGATCCCTTGGTTGTTATAGCGAAGAATATAACTACAAGGACCAGGACAATCTGCATTGTATGTTCTCTAAAAACTTTTGTAACATTTTTCATGTTCTACTTATCCTCCATCCTTATATTATTTCTTTTCCTTCTTAGATACTACATCGAAGATGATCGCTATCAAGAGAACAGCTCCCTTGACCACCTTCTGCCAGTTGGCATCTATACCCATGATAGACATACCCTGGTTGATAACACCCATAAGAAGGGCTCCGACGATAACTCCGGGTACAGTACCTATTCCGCCGTAAGCTGATGCACCTCCTATGAAGCAGGCACCGATGGCATCCATCTCATAGCCCTGTCCGAATGTGGGCTGTGACTGTGTCGCTCTGGCTATTGTAAGGATACCTGCAAGACCTGACATAAGACCCATGCAGGTGTATGCGAAGAAGTATACGTTCTTAACATTGACACCGGATAACTGTGCAGCCTTCTTATTGCCACCGACTGCATAGAGATAACGTCCTATACGTGTCTTGCTCGTGACGTAACCGAATACGAATACTACTAAGAGTATCCATATGAGCGATGTGGGAATACCCTTATAGCTTGCAAGCTTATATGTGACCCAGAGTACCACTGCACTTATTATGATAAGCTTAATGAGTTCACCTGCAAGAGGCTTGGTCTCATATCCGCGCTTCTTGATATTGGCACGGCTTGTTATGAATGAGATCACATATACTACTACACCGATGATACCTACTAACATACAGAGCATATTGATGTTGCTGCCGCCGAGTATATCCGGTACATAGCAATCAGCTCCGCCTCCGAAGAGGTTAAGGAATGCCTTATTGTCAATAGATACTGCAAGACCCTGAAGTACGACATTGGATAATCCTCTGAAAGCGTACATACCTGCCAGGGTTGCGATGAATGGCGGAACATTGACATATGCGATCCAGAAGCCCTGCCATACACCTACGAGTGTACCTATTATAAGCATAACAAGTACGGCTACCCACATATTGACATCTCTGTCAAGTATATTGGCACCGATGGCACCCGCGAAGCAGACTACGGAACCAACCGCAAGGTCGATATTACCACCTGTTAATATACATAGAAGCATACCAACAGCCAGCACGAACACGTAAGCGTTCTGTGACAAAAGGTTGTTGATATTCTGGGGCAGGATTATTGCCCCGTTAGTACGCCATGAGAAGA
>DGII01000087.1 GCA_002393095.1 Lachnospiraceae bacterium UBA3826
TATCCGGAACCGTTAAGATAAACGGTAAGGAAGTAAAGCTTAAGACAGTAAAGGATGCGATCAATGCCAAGCTTGCTTATATCTCCGAAGACCGTAAGACCTACGGATTAAATCTTATCGGTGATGTAAAGGAGAACATGACGATCGCGGCAAGGCCTTTCTTTTTCTCCAAGAACGGAGTGATAAATGCCAATGATGAGATAATAGCCGCACAGGAATACAAAGAGCGTATCAATGTCAAAGCCAATTCCATTAATCAGGTAGTCGGATCATTGTCCGGCGGTAACCAGCAGAAGGTTGTAGTTGCCAAGTGGATGTTAACTCAGCCGGATGTCCTGATCATGGATGAGCCTACAAGAGGAATAGATGTAGGTGCCAAATATGAGATATACTGCGTAATCAATGAACTTGCCAAAGCAGGTAAAGCGATAATAGTCATATCTTCGGAGATGCCTGAGATAATAGGATCGTGTGACAGATTATATGTCATCAACGAGGGCGAGATAGCCGGAGAATTGAGTAAGGAAGAGTTCTCGCAGGAGAGGATCATGCAGCTTATTATGGCTCATCAGAGAAAGGGAGATGGAAATGAATAATAAAAAGACTGTCAAGATTGACATGAAACAATACGGTATGTTTTTCGCTTTAATAGCGATCTATCTGGTGTTCGCAGTTTTAACGGGTGGAGCCAATTTAACACCCATGAACATCAACAACCTGATCATGCAGAACGGTTATGTGGTCATACTGGCCATCGGAATGCTTTTGTGTGTGCTTACAGGTAATATCGACCTTGGTGTCGGATCGGTAGTAGCTGTTACCGGCTCCATCGCCGGTATCATTATGATGGATATGAAGATGAATATGTGGGTTGCGATACTGGCAGCTCTGGCTGTGGGTATTCTGACCGGTGTATTCGCAGGCTTCTTCATTGCATACTTAGGTATACCGCCTTTCGTAACAACACTTGCCACGATGCTTATGGGAAGAGGACTTACATATACTCTCCTGCAGGCTCAGACTAAGGGACCCTTCACGGATTCATATAACTTTATCGGAGCAGGCTTCCTTCCCTCATTTAAGATTCCCTTTGGAGACGGAACTCTTGATGTGGTCAGCATCATAGTTGCGATCGTTGCTTCTGTTATCCTGGTATTCTCGGAGTTTAAGAGCAACGCCACCAAGAAGAAATACAACTTTGCGGTCAATCCTTTATGGCAGACGGTTCTTAAGCTTGCCGTCATGCTGTTCATCATATGGTTCTTCTTCTATAAGCTTTCAAGATACAAGGGTCTTCCCTTCGTATTGCTTATAATGGTAGTTCTGATAGTGGTATACGGATTCATAACGAGCAAGACAGTTGCAGGCCGTCAGATATATGCGCTTGGCGGTAACAGAAAGGCAGCCAACCTTTCGGGTATCGATACCAATAAGGTTTTCTTCTGGGTATATGTCAATATGGGCTTCCTGTCATCTGTTGCAGGAATAGTCCTGGCAGCCAGAAACGGATCCGCAACACCCAAGGCCGGTGACGGCTTCGAGATGGATGCAATCGCATCTTGTTACATAGGTGGTGCAGCGGTTGCTGGTGGTGCAGGAACGATCGTCGGAGCGGTTGTCGGAGCATTCATCATGGGTATACTTAATAACGGTATGTCACTTTTCGGATGGTCAACGGATATACAGAAGATCGTTAAAGGTGCGGTACTTTTAGGAGCGGTAACCTTTGATGTTCTTTCCAAGAGAAAGAAGAATTAAGGTACGGTCAATAACCGTATGTTGCTTACAGGGTTGCGGCTTACTCCGCAACCCTGTTGTTTATTTGTTATTGTGATGATAGAATCATTGTGTAGGTGCAGTGGTAACAAGCAGGGAGTATTACATGGATCTGTATAAGGTGATCCTTGTCGATGACGAAGAAGAAGTAAGAGAAGCCATAAGACGCAGGATCGATTGGGAGGAGATAGGCTTCACCGTGGTGGGAACCGCCGAGAACGGGGAAGAAGCATTGGAACTTGCGGAGAACTGTGAGCCCGATGTGGTGATGACTGATATTCAGATGCCCTTTATGGACGGGCTTACTCTGCTTAAGAAACTTAAGGAGAGATTGCCGGATATCAGGAGTGTCATCTTCTCGGGATACGATGATTTTGAATATGCCAAAGAGGCTATAAAGCTTGAGGCAGAGGAATATATATTAAAGCCTGTTGATGCACAGGAGCTTCGTAATATCTTCTTACGGATCAAGGACAGGCTGGATGAACAGCTTGAGCTAAGGCGCAATGTGGAGCAGCTCTCCAAGTACTATGAGGACAGCAGGCCTATGATGAAGGAGCAGTTGATCATAGGACTTCTTGAAGGCAGAGAGCTGCAGTTTGATCTGGAGAGATATCAGAAGGATTTTGATATTCAGATAGAATCCGCCTTCTACTGTGCGGGTGCATTCAGGATCACTCCCATTCAGAATGATAAGGAGAAGCTTGACAAGAATCTCATGGCGGTATCGCTTAAGCAGATGGTCACGGAGAGATTTAAGGATATACTTGATGTTGAAGCTTTTGTATATCTGGATACCGTGAGTGTGCTTGCCAGACTTAAGAGTACGGAAAGCTATGGCAGGTTCGTGGAAGAGATGGATCGTATATGCAGGATAGCCCATAGGGCACTAGGAGCCAATGTATCTGCCGGCATAGGAAGAGTATACGGCAATGCAGAGAGTATACATACTTCCTTTTTGGAGGCCAAGGATGCTTTTCATCACAGGATATTCGTAGGGGAGAACCAGGCCATATGTATAAGTGATGTGGATCCGACCTCTCACTTTGAGGATTATATAAGTGAGAAGCAGATACGCCATATCTTAAGACAGGTTAAGATCGGAACAAGGGAAAGTCTTGAAAAGGAGATACGGGACTTCATAGATAAGATCAAGAGGACAGACTTCGGACTCAACCAGTTGCAGATATTCTATGCGGAATTCATTGTTGAGCTGCTTCGGCTCATGCGAGGACACAACATCAACGTCTCGGATACGGCGCTTGGGATCGTCAAGACGGATGTGGAGATGGACAGCTTCGCTTCGATGGATGAATTCGCCGATAAGCTTATTGATCTGGCAGAGGATATCAGAGAGAGGATAAGCAGCGGAAGGCTCGATACCACTAAAAAGCTTGCCGAGAATGCCAAGCAGTATATTCAGGATCACTATAATGAGAGCAGTCTGTCGGTTGACGATATCTGTGCACATCTAGGGGTAGGTACATCTTATTTTTCATCTGTTTTTAAGAAAGAAACCGGGATGAGCTTTGTCACTTATCTTACGAATGTCCGTATGAATGAAGCTCAGAGGCTTTTGGACACGACAAGCGAGAAAAGCTATATAATCGCCGGGCTTGTGGGGTACGAGGAACCGAACTATTTCAGTTATGTATTTAAGAAACATTTTGGAACATCACCATCAAAATACAGACAGAATTAAAAAGAGAAGTCTCCAGTGGACCATTTCCCTGTCTTATACTGCGATCTCCATCGTCAGCATTGTATCAATGGCGATCGCTTTCTATTCTCATTCCATCAATACCATAAGGAAGAACACTATGAATGAGAATGAGCAGATCGTGGACCAGGTGAGTTGGAACCTTAATTCCTATATAAGGAATATGATGGGCATATCGGATTCCATGTATTACAGTGTCATTAAGAACAGGAATCTGACGGATGAGGGTATCAATAAGGAGATGAATCTCCTGTATGAGGCCAATAAGGACAATCTCATAAGCATTGTCTGTGCCACTGAGGACGGAGCCATAGTTGCGGCATCTCCTGTATCCACCAGAAAGCCCGGAGTGGATCTTAAGAAGCAGGAGTGGTTTAAGAAGGCATCGGATGAGATAGAGAATATCCACTTCTCCACACCTCATGTACAGAATATCTTCGATAACAGTAATTACAGATACTTCTGGGTCGTATCCCTGTCAAGGAGCGTGGAGCTGACATATTTCGGCAATGTGCGTAATGGCGTGCTGCTTGTGGACATGAACTACAGAGGTATCGAGCAGATGTTTGACAAGGTCAATGACGGAGACATCGGATATGTGTATCTCTGCGACTCGGAGGGTAAGATCATCTATCATCCCATGCAGAAGGCTATCTATGCCGGCCTGATCAAGGAGAACAACCTCTTGCACGCAAAGTACGGCGACGGAGCCTTCTCCGAAGTGGTTGAGGGACAGGAGAGAGATGTGGTCATTAAGACGGTCGGCTACACAGGGTGGAAGATTGTAAGCGTCACTCCTGTAAGCGAGCTTGCGCTTGATATGGGTAAGATGCGCAACTACCTGTTCATGGTGGCGATAATCATGCTCATTCTCATAATCCTTGGCAACTATATAATCTCGTATGTTGTCACCGATCCCATAAGGAAGCTGGAGGAATCCTTAGCCTATCTTGAGGAAGGGGCGATGGGCGAGGATACTATGAATGAAGATCAGATCTACATCGGCGGCTCTCAGGAGATACAGCATCTGGGCCGGACCATCAAGTCGATGATACGTCAGATGAAGAAGCTTACGGATGATATGGTTAAGGAACAGAAGGCTAAGCGTAAGAGTGAGCTGGATGCGCTTCAGAGTCAGATCAATCCGCATTTCCTGTATAATACGCTGGATTCGGTCGTATGGATGATCGAAGGAGAACGCTATAATGACGCTATCTCCATGGTAACGGCACTTGCCAAGCTCTTCAGGATATCCCTAAGCAAAGGGAACAATATAATAACCATTCATGATGAGATAACCCATGCAAGGAATTACTTAAGCATTCAGATGGTCAGATATAAGAACAGATTCACTACGAGCATCGACATAGATCCTGCCATAGAGAACTGTGCCACTATCAAGCTGATAGTACAGCCTCTTCTGGAGAATGCCATATACTACGGTGTAGAGCATATGGACGGAGATGGTGAGATAAAGGTGCGTGGCTATGAGAAGGACGGAGATATATACATATCCGTCTCCGATAACGGTATGGGCATTCCTAAGGATACACTTGCCACTCTTCTTACGGATAAGGCAAGAAGCCGCGGCAAGGGCTCGGGGATCGGTCTGTGGAATGTCAATCAGAGGATACAGATATACTTCAAGGGCAATTACGGTCTTGTGATAGACAGTGAGCTTGATGAGGGGACTACCGTGACCATACATCTTCCGAGGATACCTATAGAAGAATTCAGGAGAGAGGAGGATAAATGAAGAGATCATATAACAGAAAAAGTCTTGTGATCGTAGTCATACTGCTTATCATCCTTCTCCTGATCGGAATATATCAGTTCAGTTCGGGCACTACAGGTAAAAAACCTCCGAAGCATGTCTCTATGATAGTATACGGGGACGATGCCGAACGCTGGGAGAATATGCGGGAGGGTGCTTACCTTGTATGTGAGGAGAAAAATGCCGACCTCATACTTCTGACCATGCTGTCCGAAAATGATGCCGATGAGCAGAAGGAGATCATAGACAGAGAGTTAAAAAACGGCGCGGATGCCCTCATCATAGCCCCCTGCAACAGCAGGGAGATAAGGGAATACATCGATTCAAGAAAAATAAGGATCCCTGTCGTATATATCGAGACAATGGAGGACAGATTCATAGGAGATATCGATATAGCCGTGGATGATTATAAGATGGGATATGCGCTTGGCAAAGAGATCACAGACAATGAAAGTGATATAGTGACCGTGGCCATAATATCCGGGAATACCGAAAGAGACAGTGTCCGCTTAAGAGAAAAGGGATTAAGGGATGCGATAGAAGGAAGAGTCGGTAAGGTGCTCAATTGGTCAAAGGATGAGTATAAGGCCAATACCAATACGAGAGTTTTCATACAGCGGGCGATAGTATCGGAAGCGACGGATGTTATAGTTACCTTTGATAATTCAACCACGGATACGCTCCTGGATGCTCTTGACAATCTCAATATGACAAGCAAGGTCTATTCCGTATCGACCTCCAATAAGTCGGTGTACAATCTGTATAATAAGAAGATCAAGGTCTTAGAGTATTCGGACGAATTCAGTATGGGCTATCTTGCGGCAATGAACGCTTTGGACAGAGCGCATGCCATTATCAGATATTCGAATAAGGAGATAGAATACAGAACAGTCAGAAAGGAGAATATGTATGATGAAGAGAATCAGACATTATTGTTCCCCTTCGTTGATTAAGCTGACGGCAGTCCTTATAATCCTTATGTTACTTGGAATGACACTTACGGGATGCGAAAGCAGGACTAATGATCCGGTAGAGGAGGTCAAGATTGGTGTCCTTACATATGATGAATACGATACCTTTATCAATGCCATGACAAAGCATATGACCAAGTGGTGCAGGCAGAAGGAGAAGGAAGAGGACATCAGGATAACGATAGATATAGTCGGAGCTAAGAAGAGCCAGCTTACACAGAACGATCAGGCAAGGAAGTTCATAGCAGAGAATTATGATGTACTATGTGTCAATCTGGTGGACAGGACAGATGCATCCGGTATTATAGACAAGGCGATCGCCAATGATGTTCCGGTCATTTTTTTTAACAGAGAGCCGGTAGAAGAGGATCTGTCAAGGTGGGATAAGTTATACTATGTGGGTGCCATAGCACGCCAGTCCGGAGAACTTCAGGCCAAGATAATAACGGATGCACTCTCTGATCCGGAAAGATTCGCTGAGATAGATGTCAACAACAACGGTACGATCCAGTATGTTATGCTTGAAGGCGAAGCCGGTCATCAGGATTCTTTAGTCCGTACCAATGTATGCACGGCTGCCCTAGTAGATGCGGGCTTCTCTCTTGAAAAGCTCGGCGATGAATACGCCAACTGGGACAGGGATCAGGCAAGAGCCAAGATGATAGAGCTTATTGACCGCTATCCCTTCCAGATAGAGATGGTCATCGCCAATAATGATGATATGGCTTTAGGTGCGCTGGATGTACTGCAGGAGCAGGATTATCCGCTTGATCCATTCGTGGTAGGAATCAATGGAACGGAGGATGCCCTTGAGGCTATAAGGACGATGAAGCTTGACGGGAGCGTGTACAATGATGCTAAGGGGCAGGGTGAGACCATCATGGAGATGGCATATGATCTTGGGACAGGGAAAGACTTCCCGGACACCATAGAAGTGATATTTGACAAGTATGTTTTTACGCCCTACAGCATCATCACATATGACAATGTGCAACAATATATAACGGAAGAAAGCTGAAATATGGTTGTTTTTTCGGCTTGAAAGAAAGAGTATCTTCCTTTATAATGTGGGGGTAATGAGAAAGGAGTAGTCCGCACGGGATAGTTGCCGTCGGACCCAATGAGGAGAATTATGATTAAAAAGGAGATCACGATCAGACTGGAGAATGGTCTGGAAGCAAGACCGGTGGCAATGCTTGTGCAGGTAGCAAGTCAGTACGATTCCAGCATCTATCTGGAGACAGAGGGGAAGAAGGTCAATGCCAAGAGTATTATGGGTATGATGAGCTTGGGACTTGATACGGGAGAGAAGATAGTGGCTGTTGTTGACGGAAGTGATGAAGAGGCAGCAGTAGAAGGAATTGAGAAATTCTTAAGCGGTAAATAAGAAAGAGAATATGAAAGGTACATCTGAAGAAAAAAGAATGCTTTTTATCTATAATCCGACTTCGGGAAGAGGAAGGATAAAGAGCAGTCTGATTGATCTGATAGATATATTCGTTAAGTCGGGTTACCGTGTTGAGGTCTATCCGACGCAATGCAGTGGAGATGCCAAAAGAGCCGTGATCCGGAGAGATGACGGCTTTTCTTTGATTGTGTGTTGTGGGGGTGACGGAACACTTGACGAGGTGGTGACAGGCATGATGGAGTGCCGTGACAGGATACCAATCGGCTATATTCCGGCAGGCAGTACCAATGATTTTGCATCAAGCCTCGGAATACCCAAGTCTATGACCAAGGCGGCGTATACGGCTGTAAGCGGCAACGCTTTCCCGTGTGACATAGGAAGGTTTAATGACGATGTATTCGTATATGTAGCGGCTTTCGGGATGTTCACTGATGTTTCCTATGATACGGATCAGCATATGAAGAATATGCTGGGTCATATGGCGTATATCATAGAAGGAGCCAGAAGACTTCCCTCGGTCAAGTCATATCACTACGATATTGAATACGAGGATGAAGAGGGTATACCGCATCAGCTGGAGGATGACTATCTGCTTGGAATGGTGACCAATTCAAGATCCGTGGGCGGATTCAAGAATATAACCGGCAAGAAGATACTCCTGGATGATGGGATCTTCGAGGTGACGCTTGTAAAGAAGCCTTTGGGACCGATAGAATATATGCTCCTGTCGGATGCCATATCGAAAAAGGAGATTGATACCAGCCTGATAATATCCTTTAAGGCAAGAAGGATAAGCTTTACAACGGATGAGCCTGTTGCTTGGACTTTAGACGGTGAATACGGAGGGGAGCATAACCGGATCGATATACTTGTGGATAAGCAGGCGCTTTCCATACTCGTCCCATAACAGGTGTTGCAGAGAGGCAGTGTAAATACTTGAAAAATAGTGTTTTCTTTTGAGGCGGTTTGTTATATAATGTAGTCGTTCGACAGGGCTAACCGGGGAATCGTTCCGTAGGGTCAGCGCTCTGTCATCAGCAAAAATCAACGGAGGTATAAATATGTCATTAGTTACAACAACCGAAATGTTTAAAAAGGCATATGACGGCGGCTATGCAGTAGGTGCTTTCAATGTCAACAACATGGAGATTGTACAGGGTATCACAGAGGCAGCCGGCGAGCTGAACAGCCCTGTTATTCTTCAGGTATCTAAGGGTGCACGCGCATACGCTAACCACACATATCTTGTTAAGTTAGTGGAGGCAGCAGTGGAGTTGAACCCTCAGATTCCCATAGCTTTACATCTTGATCACGGTGATACATTCGAGTTATGTAAAAGCTGTATCGATGGTGGCTTTACATCAGTTATGATCGATGCATCATCTAAGCCATTCGAAGAGAATATAGAGCTCACCAAGCAGGTAGTTGAGTACGCTCATGCCAACGGCGTGGTTGTAGAGGCTGAGCTTGGTACACTTGCAGGTATCGAGGACGAAGTAGTCGTTGAGTCAGGCCATGAGGCTTATACACGTCCTGAGGAGGTAGAGGAGTTCGTAGACAGAACAGGCTGTGACTCTCTTGCCATTGCTATAGGTACATCACACGGTGCATATAAGTTCACTGCTGCTCAGTGTACAAGAAATGCAGACGGAATCCTTGTTCCGCCTCCGCTGAGATTCGATGTCCTTGAAGAGTGCATCAAGAGACTTCCCGGATTCCCTATAGTTCTCCATGGTTCTTCTTCAGTACCTCAGGAGTTCGTTAAGATGGTGAACCAGTACGGCGGTAACATGCCCGATGCTGTAGGTATCCCTGAGGAGCAGTTACGTCAGGCAGCTAAGCTTGCTGTATGTAAGATCAACATTGATTCGGATATCCGTCTTGCAATGACAGGTAACATCCGTAAGTACTTCGCAGAGCATCCTGATCATTTTGATCCCCGTCAGTACCTTAAGCCCGCAAGACAGGCAGTTAAGGATATGGTTGCTCATAAGATCGTCAATGTTCTTGGTTCAGACGGCAAGGCTTGATGAGATTATTCCGGAGATTATTACAGGTCGATTCGTAAGGATCGGCCTGTTTTTTGTTGTTATATATATAAAAATGGGAAAAAGGTACTTGTTAATAATTTGTTCATAATTAGTTTTCATATTTTTTAAATAGTTTGTGAATTTTAGACACTTTTGATGTATATACTAAGAGCATAAGATAAAGCTAGTAACAAGATAAAACTTTTTCATAATAAATGCCAAGCACTGATGTGCTTGGCATCCTCCCTTTTTATAGGTTCTTTAATAACATATGGTGACATAAGATAAGAAGCTGTGCCTGTGCACAGCTTCTTTATTAGATGGCCGCCTCATAAGATAGAATTTTAAGATAACTCCCTTTTCCCCTAAGAAAAATACCTACCCCAAAATCCCGAACAGATATGCGTAAGAGACATTACGTGTTCGAAACTGACCGACCTATGAATTGTTGCTTTTAAAGTATTCCATGAGTCTTTCGAAGGACTGGCATATCATTTCATCCAATCTTGCATAGTCAGACTCGAGATGTATTATCCTGTTGGCTATAAAATCCACCTTTTCCGATACTGATCTTTGAATGACAGCATACTCCGGATCGGATGCTCCGGCTAGGGCAGATATATCTTCGCTATATAGCATAGAGATATTGATATCCAGTGCATCAGCAATCAACTTGACCTGAACGGCATCCGGAATAACGGCTGATGTTTCGTATCTTGATATCTCGGATTTGGACAGGTAACACATCTCTCCGAGTTCGGCCTGAGTGAGATTTTGTCTTTTGCGAAAGTAGGCGATATTGTATGCAACGGTTTCGCCCGGATTGCTGACTGACTTATTCATGATGATCCTCCATGCCGAGCACTTTGTGTGAGGCGGCGGGCCGGATACCGGATTCGGCGATGCCCTGAAGCGATTTGGGCTCGGCACAAATCGCTGTGTGAAAATATGATGCCTGCCATCTTTTCACACTATTCCTCCGTATACGATATGCTTGATTAACATTTGTGTATACCTATTATCAAGTATATATTGAACAGGGCAGGAATTAGTTGTAACATACGGGATTTGCGTTGCATGGTTCGGGAATATGCTTTTGGTAAAAACGCCGAAAAGAAAAAACGGACTTTATAGATAAAATTGCACAAAAAATATACATAAAAACTATGGATTATTTTGGCATATTCTATTAAAATATAAGGGATGTGTGTTTTCAGAGAGAATTATCACTTCGGATGCCGTGTGGTAATTGTGCAAAATAACAAGAGACAAGAGAGGAACATATGATTTCTAATCAGGTATTGCAAAGTACAATTGAGGGGTTGAAGAATATTGCAAGGATTGAGATCTGCGTTGTGGATTCCGACGGTAAGACGGTAGCGACAACCGATACGTCCTTAGAGGATTACAGTGCGCAGGCTGCTGAATTCTCGTCGTCTCCCGCTGACAGTCAGGAACTCAGCGGATGCCAGTTCTTCAAGATAATGGATGAAGGACAGCCGGAGTTCGTGCTCATAGTATCCGGTCAGGGTGAGGATCTGTATACACTTGGCAAAATGACGGCATTCCAGATACAGGGATTGCTGGTTGCATATAAGGAAAGGTTTGACAGAGATAACTTTATCAAGAACCTTCTGCTTGATAACCTGCTTCTGGTGGATATATTCAGCAGAGCCAAGAAGCTGCATATACAGCCTGAGATAAGAAGGGTAGTTATCACTATAGAGAACGGCGGTGATGAGAGCGGAAGAGTGCTTGAGCTTATGCGTACCGGTTACGGAAGCAATAATAAGGATTTCATCACAGCAGTGGATGAGAGGGATGTGATAGTCGTTAAGGAGCTGTCCTCCGGAGAGAATGAGACAGATATCCAGCGCTATTGTGATACATACATGAAGTATCTCGAAAGAGAAGGTATCGAGGATGTGAGAATATCATACGGTACCATAGTAGGTGAGATCAAGGAGGTCAGCCATTCATACAAGGAAGCTAAGATGGCACTGGATGTAGGCAAGATTTTCTTCGACGACAGATTGATCATAGCCTATAGCGAGCTGGGAATAGGAAGACTGATATACCAGTTGCCCATTCCGTTATGCAAGCTTTTTATCAAAGAGATATTCGACGGACACAGTCCGGATGATTTCGATGAAGAGACGCTTATGACCATCAATAAGTTCTTCGAGAACAGCCTTAACGTATCGGAGACCTCAAGACAGCTATTCATACACAGGAACACTCTGGTATACAGGCTTGATAAGATACAGAAGACCACAGGGTTAGACCTCAGGGTATTCGAGGATGCGATTACCTTCAAGATAGCTCTTATGGTAGTCAAGTACATGAATTATATGGAGACACTGGAATACTAGTATATAGAAGGAAATGCATTATAAAGGAGAGTAAAATTGGCTTTAGGTAAGAGAAAAGTTAAAAGACAGATGGCTGAAGACGAGCTCATTGTGCTTGACAACGTCACCAAAACTTACGCTACCGGTTCGCCCGCGCTTAACGGAGTGAGTCTGACTGTCAAAAAAGGAGAATTCGTCTTCATAGTGGGAGACAGCGGCTCCGGCAAATCAACGCTCATTAAGCTTTTGCTTAGAGAGCTGACACCAACGTCAGGTGATATATATGTCAATAATATCAGCCTTGGCAGACTCAGACACAGACAGGTTCCGAAGTATCGAAGGAATCTGGGAGTGGTCTTTCAGGACTTCCGTCTCCTTAAGGATCGTAATGTATATGAGAACGTGGCTTTTGCGCAGAGGATCGTTCAGACACCTAACAGGCTTATCAAGCGCAATGTTCCGGCTATACTGTCTATAGTGGGATTGGCAGGCAAGTATAAGGCTAAGCCCAAGGAATTGTCCGGCGGTGAGCAGCAGAGAGTGGCTCTGGCAAGGGCGCTTATCAATAAACCGCCGATACTTCTGTGCGACGAGCCTACGGGTAATCTCGATCCCAAGAATTCATGGGAGATCATGAAGCTTCTGGAACAGATCAACAAGCGGGGTACAACTATTCTGGTGGTGACACATAACAGAGAGATAGTCAATGAGATGCAGAAGAGAGTCGTAACTATGAAGAAGGGTGTCATAGTAAGCGATGAAGAGGAAGGAGGATATATCGATGAGAATTAGTACCTTCTTCTATACACTCAGACAGGGTGTACGTAATATATTCAGGAATGCATGGTTCTCCCTTGCATCCGTTGCGACAATTGCATCATGTCTGTTGCTTTTTGGCATATTCTATTCGGTAGTCGCCAATTTCCAGAATATGGTCAAGCGTGCCGAAGCGGGAGTTGCCGTCACCGTGTTCTTTGATGAAGGCTTAAGTGACGAAGAGAAGCAGCATATAGGCGAGAGCATACTTGAACGCAAGGAAGTGGAGAAGATCAATTTTGTCTCAGCGGATGAGGCTTGGGAGAGCTTCAGGGATGAGTATCTGGGCGAGTACGCAGACGGATTCACCGAGAATCCGTTAGAGGACAGCGAGAACTATGAGGTATATATGAAAGATATCTCGTTGCAGTCATCCCTTGTAACCTATCTTAATACGATCCCGGGAGTGAGACAGGTCAACAGCTCGCAGCAGACTGCCGAAGCATTGACCGGCGCCAACAGGCTGATAAGCTATATATCGCTTGGAATCATCGGAATACTGCTTGCGGTATCCATCTTCCTTATAAGCAATACCGTCACCATCGGTATATCTGTACGTAAGGAAGAGATAGGCATAATGAAGTACATAGGCGCAACGGATTTCTTCGTCAGAGCACCCTTCGTCGTGGAGGGTCTGATCATCGGAGTGATCGGTGCGGCAATACCATTGGGTATCATATATTTCATATATATCAATGCCATGGATATAATCATGGAGAGATTTACGGAGATCGGTTCGATCTTACAATTCCTGCCGGTTGAGACCATATTCGCAACATTGATCCCGGTATCACTTGGAATAGGAGCGGGAATCGGTTTTCTGGGAAGCTTTGTAACAGTCAGGAAGCACCTGAGGGTATGATACTGTATGCATATTAAAAAACGAGGACTATTAAGTATATCGTTGCTCATAGTATTCCTCACGTATGCGGCGAACTGTTCGATCAAAGCATCTGCCGACACGGCTGAGCTTGAGGCAAGTATCAAGGCCAAGCAGGCAGAGATACAGGAAGCAGAGAAAGAAAAGCAGCAGATAAAGAGCAGTATAACGGATGCCAAGAAGATCGTAACGGGGCTTGAATCCATGAAAAAGGATCTGGAGGCATACGTAACCGAGCTTGATGCCAATCTGACAGATGTTGAGGAAAAGATAGAGGAGCTTAAGCAACTGATATCGGATAAAGAGGCCGAGATTGCTGAGGCGACAGCGGATCTTGAGGAAGCGGAAGAGATTCAGAGGACCCAGTATGAGAACATGAAGAAGCGTATCAAATTCATGTACGAGAAGGGTGATTCGTTCTATCTGGATCTTATCTTTTCCGCGGATTCTTATGCGGATATGCTCAATAAAGCCGACTATGCCGAGCAGTTGTCGGAATATGATGCCAGAAAGCTGGAAGAGTATAAGCAGACCTGTGAATATGTCGCTGCGTGCAAAGCCGATCTTGAGGCTGACAAGGAAGTGCTTGATGAGGCCAAAGCCAAGCAGGATGAGGAGCAGGAGAACCTCAATGCACTGATAGAAGCCAAGAATAATGAGATAAACGCCACATCTGCGGATATCAATAATAAGGAAGCGGCTATCAAAGAGCTGGAAGCCGATATGGCAGCCAGAGAAGCAGCCATCAAGGAGCTGGAACAGATAGTTGCTGAGGAGAGGCGTAAGTTAGCCGAAGAGAACGGCACTGTCCTTACATATGACGGCGGTATGTTCAAGTGGCCGGCACCATCATATACCAGAATCTCCGATGATTACGGCAATCGTATCCACCCTATTACGGGCACCAATCAATTCCATAACGGTGTGGATATGGCGGCACCGGGTGGATCACCCATACTGGCGGCATATGACGGTGAGGTTGTGGGTGCGACATATAATGCCTCGATGGGCAATTATATAATGATCGACCATGGTGACAGTCTCTATACCATATACATGCATGCCTCGGCACTATATGTATCTAAGGGAGACTATGTGTCCAAAGGACAGAAGATAGCGGCAGTCGGTACGACCGGACGATCTACGGGTAACCATCTGCACTTCAGCGTGCGTAAGGACGGAGCGTATGTAAGTCCATGGAATTATCTGTCGAGATAGTAACAATACATTTATTCACATAACGATCGTTGCCGGGTCCTGAGCGCCCACAACGTCGGATCACAATTGGAAGGAATTATGCAGGATAATAATTCAGAGGATGAAATATCATCAAGTGTAAGGAAAGATGAGTCAGACAAAAGGTTCCTCATAGGGATCATCTGCGGAATGCTCATAGCCATGTGCATATTCGGCATTGCCCTTATAGGCAGGCAGCTATACCGCGATTACAGGATAGATAAAGCCGTGAAAGCCGGAACCTACAATGAATCAGGTGAGAACTATGAAAGCAAGCTAGTGGATGAGAGGCTTGCGAGCAAGATAGTTACGCTGGAATCGGTCATAGATAAATATTATCTGAACGAATATACCACAGAGGATCTTGAGACCGGAATATACCGAGGCATGATAGATGCTCTCGGAGACAAGTACGGAGAGTACTATACAGTAGAGGAGATCAAGAAGGCAAGAGAGGAA
Organism: Lachnospiraceae bacterium UBA3826; assembly: GCA_002393095.1. Lineage (GTDB taxonomy): Bacteria > Bacillota > Clostridia > Lachnospirales > Lachnospiraceae > Colinaster. The sequence goes on from DGII01000087.1 coordinate 15,422, forward strand.
AGCGACGGAGTCTTCGGAGGAATAGGTGCCTACATAAGCTATGATGAAGATCTGAAATGCTGTATCATCGCAGGTACTATGGAGGGAGGACCGGCAGAAAGTGCGGGACTTCGTGACGGAGACATCATATATAAGGTAGATGATACGGATGTTCAGGGGATGGATAGCAGCGAAGTCGTATCCCTTGTCAGAGGAGAAGTGGGTACGGTTGTACATCTCACTCTGATACGGGAAGGTAAGCAGGAAACGATAGAGGTTGACATAACAAGGGAATACATTGATTCCAACACCGTGTATTCCGAGTTGATGGAGGATAATATCGGTTATATAGGCATCACGGAATTCGATACGGTCACATCGGATCAATTCGTGGAAGCGCTGGCTGTACTGAAGGGTCAGGGAGCGCGTGGCATAATAATCGACCTTCGGGGCAATCTCGGAGGTAATCTGGATACAGCCTGTGATATAGCGAGGAATATACTGCCTAAGGGCGTGATAGTATATACTATAGATAAGTACGGTAATAAGAAGGAGTATACATGCGACGGTGAACATGAACTGGAACTGCCTCTTGTGATGCTTGTGAATAAGTATTCCGCAAGTGCTTCAGAGGTACTCACCGGAGCAGTCAAGGACTATGGCAAGGGCAGAGTAGTGGGAACCACCACCTACGGCAAGGGCATAGTCCAGACAGTCATACCGTTATCGGACGGCTCCGCTGTCAAGCTTACGACAAGCTCATACTATACGCCTAACGGTATCTGTATACACGGTACGGGTATCGAGCCTGATGTGGAGGTTCAATTTGACTCGGAGGCTTATTATAACGATAATACCGACAATCAGCTTGACGCTGCCAAGGCAGAGATACATAAGATCTGGGAAGAAAGCTACTGATGGAATTTAAACTGCATTCTGATTACAAGCCTACAGGCGACCAGCCGCAGGCGATAAAAGAACTTGTTGAGGGCTTCAAAGAGGGCAACCAATTTGAAACCCTTCTTGGCGTTACAGGCTCCGGCAAGACCTTTACCATGGCCAATGTCATAGCGGCACTTAATAAGCCCACGCTTATCATATCTCACAATAAAACTCTTGCGGGACAGTTGTATTCGGAGATGAAGGAGTTCTTCCCGGAGAATGCTGTGGAATACTTCGTGTCTTATTATGATTATTACCAGCCGGAGGCGTATGTGCCGTCTTCGGATACATACATTGCCAAGGATTCTTCGATCAATGATGAGATAGATAAGCTCAGACTGTCTGCCACAGCATCCCTTACAGAGAGAAGGGATGTGATAGTGGTATCGAGTGTCAGCTGTATATATGGTCTGGGCAGTCCGGATGATTATAAAGAGCTTATCGTATCCTTAAGACCCGGACAGATGAAGGACAGGGATGCTGTCATAAGAGAGCTTATAGATATAAGATATGACAGGAATGATAATGATATTGAGAGAGCAACCTTCAGGGTACGCGGCGATACCATAGAGATATATCCGGCACAGGGTGGTGACAGCCTTATACGTGTGGAATTCTTCGGAGATGAGATAGATCGTATATCAGAGGTAGATCCCATTACTGGCCGCATGAAGAACACATTGGAGCATGCAGCGATCTTCCCGGCCTCCCATTATGTCATCGCACCCGACAAGATCGCCGTGGCGTGTGACAGGATAGAGGAGGAGCTTAAGGAGAGAGTTGCCTTTTTCAAGCATTCGGATAAGCTGATAGAAGCTCAGAGGATCGCGGAGAGGACTAACTTTGATCTTGAGATGTTAAGAGAGACGGGATTCTGTTCGGGCATAGAGAATTACTCGGCTCCGATGAGCGGAAGGAGTCCCGGAAGCAGGCCAATGTGCCTGATGGATTACTTTGATGATTACCTTCTTATCATAGATGAGAGCCATATTACGGTTCCTCAGGTGGGAGGTATGTATGCCGGAGACAGATCACGTAAGACTACACTGGTGGATTACGGATTCAGGCTTCCCTCCGCGCTGGACAACAGACCGCTTAACTTTAGTGAATTCGAGGATCAACTGGATCAGGTGCTCTTCGTATCGGCAACTCCCGGAGAATACGAGGCAGAGCATGAGCTCCTTAGAGCCGAGCAGGTGATACGTCCTACGGGACTTTTAGACCCTGAGATATCAGTCAGACCCATTGAAGGCCAGATAGATGACCTGATATCCGAGATAAGGAAGGAGACTGCGAAAAAGGGCAAGATCATGATCACAACCCTGACCAAGCATATGGCAGAGGACCTGACGGACTATCTGAAGGAAGTGGGCATAAGGGTCAAATATCTGCATTCGGATATAGATACGTTAGAAAGAGCGGAGATTATCAGAGATCTCAGACTGGATGTATTCGATGTGCTGGTCGGGATCAATCTCTTAAGAGAGGGACTGGATATACCGGAGATAACTCTGGTAGCCATCCTTGATGCTGATAAGGAGGGCTTCTTAAGGTCAGAGACCTCCCTGATACAGACCATCGGACGTGCAGCCCGTAACAGTGACGGACATGTCATAATGTATGCCGATAATATGACAGATTCCATGAGGAAGGCCATAAGCGAGACTGAGAGAAGGCGTGCGATTCAGAAGGAATATAATGAGGAGCACGGTATTACACCGACTACCATACAGAAGGCTGTCAGGGAGCTTATAAGCATAACCAAGGAGATAACAGGGGAAGAGGCGAGATTCGTCAAAGATCCTGAGAGCATGTCCGAGGGAGAGTTAAGAGAACTTGCCGAGAAGATCGAGAAGCAGATGCGTAAGGCTGCGGCAGAGCTCGACTTTGAGACTGCAGCGGAATTAAGAGACAAGCTCATTGACTTACGAGAGCATATGAGCGGACAGAACAAGAGGAAGGCAAGGATCACATAGAATGAGTGAAGTAATCAAGATAAGAGGTGCCTCTGAGCATAATCTGAAGCATATAGACATAGACATACCAAGAGATAAGTTCGTGGTATTTACGGGACTGTCGGGCTCAGGCAAGTCCTCACTCGCCTTTGATACGATCTATGCCGAAGGACAGAGAAGGTATATGGAGTCCATCTCAAGCTATGCCAGACAATTCCTTGGACAGATGGAGAAGCCTAATGTGGAGCTTATAGAAGGATTGTCTCCGGCAATATCCATAGATCAGAAATCCACCAACCGCAATCCCCGTTCCACGGTGGGAACGGTTACGGAGATATACGATCATATGAGACTGTTGTATGCCAGAATAGGCATACCGCATTGTCCCAATTGCGGCAAGCCCATATCGAAGCAGACTGTTGACCAGATGGTTGACAGGCTTATGGAGTTGCCTGAGGGAACCAAGCTCCAGCTTCTGGCACCGGTAGTAAGGGGCAAGAAGGGAAGGCATGAGAAGGTTCTTGAAAGTGCACGCAGGAGTGGATATGTAAGGGTCAGAGTCGATGGCAACCTCTATGATCTGTCGGAGGATATAGAGCTTGATAAGAATATCAAGCATACGATAGAGATAGTAGTTGACAGAGCTGTCATAAGGGAAGGCGCAGCTACCAGACTTAATGATTCTATTGAGAGTGCTTTAGGCTTAAGCGGGGGCCTGCTTGAAGCAGAGATAATAGACGGAGAGACACTGCACTTTTCCGATAGTCTGGCATGTCCTGACTGTGGGATAAGCATAAGTGAGATAGAGCCCAGAAGCTTCTCCTTCAATAATCCCTTCGGTGCATGTCCGGACTGTGCGGGTCTGGGATATAAGATGGAGTTTGATCCGGAGCTGTTGATACCGGACAGGTCCTTAAGTATACATGAGGGAGCCATATCATGTATGGGATGGCAGTCCAGCAATAAGCCCGGAAGCTTCACATACGCAACACTTGAGGCTTTGTCCAAGGCATATAAGTTCTCGCTGGATACTCCCTTTGAGAAGCTGTCGGATAAGGTTCAGGATATGCTCATATATGGCAAGGGAGTCAAGGAAGTGACTGTCCACTATGAGGGACAGAGAGGCGTCGGGGATTATCCCGTAGTATTCGAGGGGCTTATCCGCAACATGATGCGCAGATACAGAGAGACATTCTCGGATACCATGAAGCAGGAATATGAGGAATACATGAGTATAACTCCATGTACTACCTGTAACGGCATGAGGCTTAAGAAGGAATCCCTTGCAGTGACAATAGGCGGCAAGAATATATATGAGGTCACGACTCTGTCTATAAGGGAGCTTCAGAGCTTCATGACAGGTCTTAAGCTGAATAAGAACGAGCAGATAATAGGTAAGCAGATACTTAAGGAGATCAATTCAAGAGTAGGCTTCTTAGTCAATGTGGGACTTGACTATCTGACTCTTGCAAGAGGAGCTTCCACTCTCTCCGGAGGTGAGGCGCAGAGAATAAGGCTTGCCACACAGATAGGCTCAGGACTTGTGGGAGTGTGCTACATACTTGACGAGCCAAGTATTGGATTGCATCAGAGAGACAATGACAAGCTCTTAGCCACACTTAAGTCCTTAAGAGATCTGGGCAATACGCTGATAGTGGTCGAGCATGATGAGGATACGATGCGCGCGGCGGACTGTATAGTAGATATAGGCCCCGGTGCGGGAAGTCACGGCGGTGAAGTGGTTGCGGTCGGTACTGCTGAAGAGATAATGAAGGTTCCTGAGTCTGTCACAGGCAAGTATCTGAGCGGAGAGCTCAGCATACCGGTTCCAAAGCTGAGACGTAAGCCTACAGGCAAGCTGACTGTTAAGGGGGCAAGAGAGAATAATCTTAAGAACATAGATGTAGAATTTCCGCTTGGTGTAATGACATGCGTGACGGGAGTGTCCGGATCGGGTAAAAGCTCCCTTGTGAATGAAATACTCTATAAGAGTCTGGCTAAGAAGCTTAATCGCGCAAGAACGATCGCAGGCAAGCATGATAAGATCATGGGAGCAGATAAGCTTGATAAGGTTATTAATATAGACCAGTCGCCCATAGGCCGTACTCCGAGATCCAATCCGGCTACCTATACGGGTATGTTCGACCTGATAAGGGATCTGTATGCGGGTACAGCCGATGCCAAGGCAAGAGGATACAGTAAGGGACGTTTCTCCTTTAACGTTAAGGGCGGAAGATGCGAAGCATGTTCGGGAGACGGAATAGTCAAGATAGAGATGCATTTTTTGTCGGATGTATATGTGCCCTGTGAGGTATGTAAGGGTAAGAGATATAACAGAGAGACTCTGGAGGTTAAGTATAAGGGCAAGAGTATATATGATGTGCTTGATATGACCGTCGAGGATGCTCTTAAGTTCTTCGAGAATGTTCCGAGGATAAGGGATAAGGTACAGACTTTGTATGATGTAGGCCTTGGATATGTGAAGCTGGGACAACCATCAACTACCCTGTCCGGCGGTGAAGCCCAGCGTATCAAGCTGGCAGCGGAGCTTAGCCGCAAATCAACGGGTAAGACCATATATATTCTGGACGAGCCTACCACGGGACTGCATTTTGCGGATGTGGCCAAGCTTATAGAGATACTGCACAAGCTTGTTGAAGGCGGCAACACTGTGGTGGTCATAGAGCATAATCTGGATGTGATCAAGACAGCGGACTATATAATAGATATGGGACCGGAGGGCGGTGACGGCGGCGGAACCGTAATTGCCACCGGAACTCCAGAGGAAGTGGCAGAGATAAAGACTTCCTATACCGGACAATATATAGCGAAGATGCTTAAGGGGACATCCGATAAAAAGGAGATAAAGAGAACCGTAAAAAAATCTTCAAAAAAATGAAAAAAAGCTAAAGTATCGGAAAAAAACGACCGATAAACATAGTAAGCATGGATGCTGTAATAAGCCGGGAAGGAGCCCGGGCAGGTTTTCGTGCTTATTTTTGTGCTAACCTCTTTTCTATCGGTTGATTTTCCTGTATAATATCTTAGTTAAGATGAGATTAAGGTATTAGACATTAAGTTATAGAAAGAGGTAGTTACATGCAAGGCACAGATATAGGAATAGACTTAGGAACTGCGAGTATTCTGGTATATATAAAGGGCAAGGGCGTTGTATTAAAGGAGCCTTCAGTGGTTGCCTTCGATCAGGATACCAATAAGATACTGGCTATCGGTGAAGAGGCACGACTGATGATAGGTCGTACTCCCGGCAAGATAATAGCCGTAAGACCCTTAAGAGAGGGTGTTATATCAGACTATTCCGTTACGGAGAAGATGCTTAAGTACTTCATACAGAAGGCAGTGGGCAAGAGAAGCTTAAGAAAGCCGAGAATTGCCGTCTGTGTTCCCAGCGGAGTTACGGAGGTTGAGAAAAAGGCAGTTGAGGATGCCACATATCAGGCAGGCGCAAGGGATGTGAAGATAATCGAAGAGCCCATAGCAGCAGCTATCGGTGCCGGAATAGACATATCCAAGCCCTGTGGCAATATGATAGTGGATATAGGTGGCGGAACCACCGATATAGCAGTCATCTCGTTAGGTGATTCGGTTGTGAGCGAATCCGTTAAGGTGGCCGGAGATGATTTTGATGAAGCGATAGTGCGCTATATGCGTAAGAAATATAATCTTCTCATAGGTGAGAGGATGGCTGAGGATATTAAGATCAATATAGGGTCCGCATATAAGAGAGCGGAGACCGTATATTATGAGGTTAAGGGTCGTAACCTTGTAACAGGTCTTCCCAAGAGACTTAATATCTCTTCAGAGGATACGGAGGAAGCGTTGCGCGAGACCACATCCAAGATCGTGGATGCGATACACAGTGTATTGGAGCGTACACCTCCGGAGCTTGCGGCTGATATAGCGGACAGAGGAATAGTACTTACCGGAGGCGGAAGCCTCCTTAACGGATTGGAGGATCTGATCTGCTCTAAGACAGGTATCACCACCATGACGGCAGAGGAGCCCATGACAGTTGTGGCTATAGGAACAGGTAAGTATGTGGAATTCCTGGCAGGCTATAGAGACGAATAGTAGACAATTAGGAGAGAGTAATGGTTAAAGGCTTGTATACCGCCTACACAGGCATGATCAATGAGCAGAACAGGATGGATGTATTGACCAACAATCTGGCCAATTCAGACACCAACGGCTTTAAGAAGGAGGGTGCTACAAGTCAGGCCTTCGACTCTCTTCTTGCGTTAAAGATAAAAGACAGATCAGAGAATCCCAACCTCGCCCATCCCATCGGCATTGCCAATCTGGGAGTCAAAGTGGGTGAGAATTACACCGATTATTCACAGGGAGCCTTCAAGGTGACTGACAGGACTTATGATGTTGCGCTGTCAGGGGAGGGCTTTTTCAATATCGAATATACCAACAAAGCAGGCGAGACGAGCACCATGTATACCAGAGATGGAGCCTTTGTCATCAATACACAGGGGTATCTGGTCAATAAGGACGGTGACTATGTACTCGGTCAGAATGGAAGGATAAGGCTTGATCCCACACAGGATGTGGCTATAGATACTCAGGGCAATATATCGCAGAACGGAGCAAGGGTTGCCCAGATAAAGCTTACTGACTTTCAGGACTATAATTACATAGAGCACTTCGGAGAGAACTATTACAGACCTGTTGAGGGAGCCACGGAGAAAGCCGCAACTGCTACCACCAATCAGGGATATATCGAGACATCCAATGTGCAGGTGGTACAGGAGATGGTCGAGATGATCTCCGTATCCAGACAGTATGAGAGTAATCAAAGACTTATAACAACCATAGACGGAACATTGCAGATTGTATCTAATCAGCTTGGTAAGGTGTGATAGGAGGTAGAACATGGTAAGATCGCTTTGGTCGGCTGCTACGGGAATGATAGCACAACAGACAAATCTTGATACGATAGCCAATAATCTGGCTAACGTCAATTCTACAGGATACAAGACGGAAGTGGCTGAATTCAAATCACTTCTCTATCAGACGATGCAGACTGAGACCACTACCGCCAATGGCGCCAATAAGCCCATAAGTGCACAGGTGGGTCTGGGTGTGCGTAATGCGTCGATAACTACCGTATTCAAGCAGGGCTCTCTGCTCGCATCCGAATCAGATACGGCTTTTGCCATAGAGGGTAAGGGACTCTTCGCGGTCAGAGCGGAGGATGGCACCACCAAGTATACACGTAACGGTGACTTAAGGTTCAGCTTGGGACAGGGTAATACTCTTGTTCTCTCTACATCCGGCGGACTTCCCGTGCTCAGTACCACAGGACAGCCCATCAGCATCAATACGAATCAGTATGTTGCCAACAAGATAACGGTAGATGCCAACGGCAATCTCTGCTATCCGGATGCGACCAATAACCCTCAGCCCATAGGCATAAGGATAGGATTGTTCCAATTCAACAATCCTTCGGGATTATATAAGACAAGCGATACCCTCTATGTACCGACGGCGGCCAGCGGACAGGCGCTCAATGAAGCGACCAATAATAACCTTGATAAGAGTATCATCCGTCAGGGCTATCTCGAAGGCTCCGGCGTACAGGTGGTCGACGAAATGGTCAATATGATCGTGGCACAGCGTGCATACGAGATGAACAGTAAGGCTATTACCACATCCGATGAGATGATGGAGCTTGCCAATAACCTGAAGCGATAAGCAGGATAATGTCATCAAGGCTGCACGCTGGCGTGCAGGCCGAGGATGACATTAGACTGCAAGGTACATGAGCGAAGCTGAAAGCGGAGCGAATGGAGCTTGACCGCGAAGCGGTTTATCGCGTAAAGGAAAAAAAGAGGCATCGAGGCTGCACGCTGGCGTGCAGGCCGAAGATGACATTAGACTGCAAGGTACATGAGCGAAGCCGAAGGCGGAGCGAATGAAGCTTGGCCGCGAAGCGGCTTATCGCGTAAAGGAAAAAAAGAGGCATCGAGGCTGCACGCTGGCGTGCAGGCCGAGGATGACATTAGACAGGAGGTAACATGAGCACAATAGACACAAGCAATATTATGTCGATATATTCACAGTATGCCACAGAGACCGCCAGAGAATCTCAGGCATCCAAGCTTAAAAGCGCAGCCACAGCGGATTATTCGGGCGCTACAGATGATGAGCTTATGGATGTCTGTAAGCAGTTTGAATCATACTTCTTAGAGCAGGTGTTCAAGCAGATGGCCAAGACTGTCAATATATCTGAGAGCAGCGACAGATCTACCTCTAACCTTGTGGATTTCTTCAAGGATAATACCCTTCAGGAACTGGCTTCCCAGTCAACGGAGACTAACAGCCTTGGACTTGCGCAGATGTTATACGAGCAGATGAAGCGTAATATCGGAGATACAGATATTCCCACCCGGACAACCGAGGGAGAAGAAGCTTAACCACTACAGGTTATATATGTTATAATTAGGTCTATGGAGACTTTTGAAGGCTACATAGACCATTTTTTATACTATAACGACAGCAACGGATACGGAGTATTCGAGCTTGATACCGAAGAAGATGACCTGATCTGCACGGGGAGCTTTCCGGGGCTTACTCAGGGTGAGACTGTCGAGGTGACAGGAGAATGGACGGAGCACCCTACCTATGGCCCGCAGCTTAAGGTTAAGCAGTGGAAGGTGACGGAGCCATCGGATCTGATGGATGTGGAGAGATATCTGGCATCCGGAGCGATCAAGGGAGTCGGACCAACCATCGCTAAGAGGATAATCAAAAAGTTCGGTAAGGATGCGCTGGACATAATCGACAGGGAGCCTGAGAGACTTACACAGATCAAAGGTATCAGTGAAAGGATAGCTCAGAATATAGCGACACAGGTCGCAGAACGAAGAGGACTCAGAGATGCCATAATGATGCTTGGTAAGTATGGAATAAGCAACAATATGGCGCTGAAGCTCTACGAAGCCTACGGAGCATCTCTTGAGAGGGTGCTTGAGGAGAATCCGTACAGGCTTGCTGAGGAGATAGACGGAATCGGCTTCAAGAAAGCGGATGAAATAGCATCAAGGATTGGCATAGCCATTGACTCAAGATACAGGATAGAGAGCGGTATCTTATATGTGCTCAACAGTGCGGCTATGGACGGACACACATATCTTCCGAGGGAGGAGCTTTTAGAGAAAGCCTATGAGCTTCTGGGCGTGCCTCAGAGTGTCATAGAGGAGTTGCTTCCGGATATGATGATAGATAAGAGGATTGTTATCAAGGAAGCGGACAGGGGAGATAAGGGTAAAGAGACGGCGGTATATCCCTCCATGACATACTATGAGGAGCTGGGGTGTGCAAGGCTTTTGCATGAGCTTAACGATACGCCGAAGTCGGACGAGCATAAGGTAGAACAGCGTATAGAGAGTATTGAAGCGAATCTGAGTCTTGAATTGGATGAATTGCAGAAGGAGGCTGTATGCAAGGCAGCGCTTAACGGCGTATTCATACTTACGGGAGGACCGGGTACAGGTAAGACGACAGCGATTAATGCGATAATCAGACTTTTTACATCCGAGGGAATGAGCATTATGCTGGCAGCGCCTACCGGAAGGGCAGCCAAGAGGATGACGGAAGCAACCGGATATGAGGCTAAGACGATACACAGGCTGCTTGAGCTTACCGGGCCGTCTACGGAAAGCGGGGGGAAAGGTGCTTTTTTCGAGAGAAATGAGGATAACCCGTTAGAAACGGATGCAGTCATAATAGATGAGGCTTCCATGGTCGACATACATCTTTTGTATGCTCTGCTTAAGGCCATGAGTCCCGGAACCAAGCTTATCCTTGTGGGAGATGACAATCAGCTTCCAAGTGTCGGCCCCGGACAGGTTCTTCATGATATGATAGAATCGGGGAGATTCGAATGTGTAGAGCTTAAGAAGATATTCCGACAGGCAGCCAAGAGCGACATCATAGTCAATGCCCACAAGATCAACAGAGGAGAAGAGATAGCACTTGATAATAAGAGCAGTGACTTCTTCTTCCTTGAACGAAGTGATGTCAACGTCATATATAAGCATATGATCCAGTTGATCATGGGGAAGCTTCCCGGATATGTGGATGCCACCCCTATTCAGATACAGGTATTAACACCCACAAGGATCGGGGCGCTGGGTGCTCCGGCTCTTAATAAGGTTTTGCAGAGATATATCAATCCACCGGCAGAGGATAAGCCGGAATATACATATGGAGAGAATGTATTCAGACTCGGCGATAAGGTGATGCAGATCAAGAATAACTACAACCTTGGCTGGGAGATAATGAGCGCATACGGAATAGCTGCGGATTCGGGTACAGGAGTATTCAATGGTGACATCGGTGTCATAATCGACATTAACAGATCCCTTCAACAGTTGACGGTTGAATATGATGATAAGAGAAGGGTAAAGTATCCGTTCTCCGGTCTGGATGAGCTGGAGCTTGCTTATGCAGTTACCATACATAAGGCGCAGGGGAGCGAATATCCGGCAGTGATCATGCCTCTGCTTGGCGGTCCGAGAATGCTGCTTAACAGGAATCTTCTCTATACCGGAGTGACAAGAGCTAAAAAATGTGTAACTATACTGGGGAGTCGTAGTACACTTAATACAATGATACATAATATAAGTGAGAGAAACAGATATACGGGATTGGCCTTACGTATCAGGGAAGTATAAAGGAGGTATATGAAGATACGAAGGCTTATAAGGGCATTTTATCCCGCAAGATGCGCCGTATGCGATGAAGTGATAGCATATGACAGGATGTTATGCCCTGTACACGAAAGGACACTGAGACCCTTTGCAGGTGATACCTGTAGAAAATGCGGAAAGCCTCTGCGTGATACGGAGAGGCTGTGTTGCTATGACTGCAGCAGGAAGCTCCATTTTTTTGACAGGGGCTTTGCTGTTTTTAAGTACGAGGATGTACGGGTCGGCCTGTACAGGTTCAAGTATTCCGGAAGAGCAGAATACGCAAGATTCTATGCTTTTGCGGCTCATAAGGTATACGGGAAGACCATAAGAGAGATCGGACCGGATGCCATAGTACCGGTGCCCATACACCGGAAGAGAATGTTAGTAAGGGGCTACAATCAGGCCGGGCTTATCGCCCATGAATTGTCGGGACTTACGGGGATTCCGGTACGAGAGGATCTGGTCAGACGAAGCAAGGCCACTCTGCCGCTTAAGAATCTGAGTGAGGATGAGCGAAAGAATAATCTAAAAAAGGCTTTTATAATTGCATCAAATGATGTAAAATTAAAGAAAATTCTGCTTGTAGATGACATCTACACAACAGGCTCCACAATAGATGCCATATCGGTGCTTTTACGAAGCACCGGTGTAAGCGAGATTTACTTTCTCGCGGTTGCCATAGGGGCAGGGTTATAGACTAAGGAGGTAGGATTACCATGAATGTACGTAATTGCAGAAGGTGCAGGAAGCTTTTTAACTATATTACAGGACCTATCATCTGCCCTGCATGCAGAGATGCCATGGAGGAGGAATTCCAGAAGGTTAAGAAGTATGTGCAGGAGCATGCTCATTCTGATATAAGAACCGTTGCGGAGGAATGCGAGGTTGACCCTAACCAGATAAGGCAGTGGGTTCGTGAAGAGAGACTTGAGTTCGCAGATGATGCGGCAGTGGGACTTAACTGTGAGCGTTGCGGAAGAAGCATTAAATCCGGAAGATTCTGTGAAGCCTGCAAGAGAGATATGACGAATACCTTCAACAGTGCCATTAAGTCCAATGCACCTGTACATCAGGAGCCGATGAAGAAGAATCTTAAAGAGAATCCCAAGATGAGATTCCTGGATTCATAGGGAGAGTTCTATGGTCAATGAGGAGAAGGTCATTCTTATGACCAAGCTTGCCTCATACGAGCAGAATGAGGGCAGAAAGTATAACTCTGTAGCCGGCTTTTTCAGGGCTGATTATATCAGCTCACAGATGCTTCGTTCGGTGATCGCGGGGACGTTGTCCTTTCTTGCGATAGTAGGGGTATTTCTGTTTTATAATTTTGAAGTAATAATGGAGGACATATATAATACAGATCTTTTATCCTTTGGCAAAAGGATGGTATATATATACCTTATCTGCATGGGTATATATCTGCTCATCACGTATGTGGTCGCATTATACAGATACGGAAAAGCCAGAGGGAGTATAAGGACCTACTATGGGAACCTTAAGAAGCTAGAGAAGTATTAAGCATTAATCATGTCGAATTTTATAGTCACAAGGGAATTAATTAAACGTCTGTATTCCAAGTATGAGGCATACATTAATCCCATCCTGAAGTTAATATTGGCACTGATAGTTTTCTCGGTGATCAACAGCCGAATCGGTTATATGGACAGGCTGGACAGCACGGTCATAGTATTGGTGGCCGCCCTGCTTTGCTCTTTCCTTCCGATGGTGGTGATGTCGTTAATGGCAGGCTTATTCATATTGCTGCATATGTATGCGCTGTCACCGGAATGTGCGCTTGTCGTAGGTGTGATATTCCTGCTGATGTTCTTATTGTACGTGAGGCTTGTGCCGAAGGAGACTGTGGTGGTTCTGCTGACACCTGTTTTTTTCATGCTAAAGATCCCGTATGTGATGCCTATAGCTATGGGACTGTTAGGGACACCGGTATCCGTAGTGTCGGTAGGTTTCGGAGTCATTATAGCGTTTTTCATTGATTATGTGCAGAACAACGCATCTACACTCTCGTCATATGAGGCAGCCAATATGATCAGCAGGATAAGGCTTGTAGTAGACGGATTGTTGGGCAATAAGGCGATGTTCGCCACCATAGTCGTATTCTCGATAGTAATCGTAATCGTCTATATGATAAGGCGAAGATCCGTAGACTATGCTTGGACGATAGCTGCGATAGCCGGAGGGATCATCCAGCTAGTATTCTTGTTCATAGCAGAGCTTACGGTCGGGCTTGATATGTCCATAATAGGCATGGTATTCGGATGCATAGCGGCTACTCTTATAGGACTTGTCCTACAGCTTTTCGCATTCCACGTTGATTATAAGAGAGTAGAGAGTGTCCAGTTTGAGGATGATGAATATTATTATTATGTTAAAGCTGTTCCCAAGGTGACGGTGTCGGCGCCGGATAAAAAGGTCAGACGTGTTCAGACCGGCTCGTCAAGACAGGTACAGCATAAGACTTCCGGCAAGACGACGCATTCGGGCAGCGGGGCGTCATCAAGGAATGAGAAGACGGTACATACTGCCAACGGAACTTCGAGAACCATGAGGTAATACATAAGCGTATAAATGGAACAATTAAGAACCTTTGCGGAGAGATATCTTGTCAATCTGCACATCCCGACAATTCAGATAACAGATATAGTTGAGATCCTTATTATATCTTTTCTTCTGTATCACATATTGTTATGGATCAAGAACACTAAAGCGTGGTCACTCCTTAAGGGAGTGGCACTTATTATTGTGTTCATCCTTTTGGCTGCGATCTTCGAGATGAACACCATCATATGGATCGTGAAGAATGTCCTTTCCATCGCAGTGATCGCCATAATCATAGTATTGCAGCCTGAGCTTAGAAAGGCTTTGGAGGAGCTTGGAAGAAAGAACATCTTCGCATCTATATTCGACAGCAGCAAGACAGAGACGGGTCTGTTCTCCGATGCCACTATCAAAGAGATCACTAAGGCATGTACGGAGATGGGCAAGGTAAGAACGGGCGCTCTGATCGTTGTAAGGCAGATGGACAACCTCGTAGAGTATGAGCAGACGGGAATAGCTGTTGATGCCATTGTTACCAATCAGCTTTTGATCAATATATTCGAACACAATACACCGCTGCATGACGGTGCTGTCATAATTGACGGCGACAGGATCACATCGGCAACATGCTATCTGCCTCTTTCGGACAATATGAGATTATCCAAGGAACTTGGAACCAGACACAGAGCCGGTGTGGGCATCTCCGAGGTAACGGATTCGATGACTGTCATAGTATCTGAGGAGACAGGCTCGATAAGCGTTGCCTACAGAGGCGAGCTGTATCGTAATCTTGGAGCGGATGAACTGGAGATAAAGCTTGAGAGCATCCAGAACAAGCAGGCCGATGAGAAGAAGCGTGCTATCTGGAAGGGAAAGGGGGTCAGGAATGAAGCAAAAAATAACTGATAACCTGGGACTTAAGATACTTGCGGTTTTGTTCGCCGTGCTCCTGTGGCTTATAGCTATCAATATCAATGATCCCGTAACACAGGAAAGCTATAATGTTACGGTACAATTACAGAATCTGGCCAATCTCACATCCTCCGGCAAGTACGTGGAGGTTATGAACAATACAGACAGCATAAAGGTTACGGTCAGAGGAAGCAGAACAGTTCTGTCGTCCTTTACAGAGAAGAATATCGTTGCAACAGCGGATGTGAGCAAGATCAATTCCAATAATCAGGTGCCCATTGAAGTGAGCACCACAAGGATAAGTGACAGGATCGAGAGCATACGTCCCGATAAGCAGTATGTTCAGCTAAGCATAGAGAATATCGGCAAGCAGCAGATACCCATCAATGTCAAGGTACAGAACGAGCCCGGTGAGGGATATATCTTCGGATCGGCCGTTACGACGCAGAATGTCGTGATTATATCAGGTCCGGAATCGAAGGTATCTGAAGTGGCTTACGCTGCTGTTGAGATCAATGTTGACGGTGCAACGAGCGATGTCAATATATCTCTTCCCATACATCTGTACAACTCAGCGGATGATATACTTGATACGTCCAAGATCACGATGAGCATGAACGAGGTGTACACAACAGCTTCTATATTGCAGACCAAGGAGCTCCCTATCGTGTGCACCGCAACAGGTGTGCTACCTGACGGATATGCGCTGACAGGTGTGGTAGACTGTGTTCCCGGATATATAACATTGGCGGGAAGAAGCAATGTGATGAAGAATATATCGGCAGTGGAAGTAACAGAGCCGATAGATGTAAGCGGATATGATTCGGATGTGAATACTGTGGTGGATCTGAAGCCTTATCTTCCCGAAGGAACTTCCATAGTGGGCGGTAATGAAGCCGGAAGCGTGAATGTCACAGTACATATAGAGAAGGAAGCTGTTAAGGAATTCAGGGTGGATACGGACAGAATACATACAACAGGTATCCCTGAGGGCCTTACGGCAGAGCTTGATGAAGAAGAGAACACACTGCATGTTGAACTGCAGGGGCTTAATGAAGTGCTTGGAACAATAGATACGGGCTCTATAGTCGGAATCGTGGATGTGGCCAAGTACATGTCGGAGGAGAAAATGAGCGAGCTTAAGGAAGGCAGCTATATTATGCCCATAAGCTTCACGCTTCCCGACGGAATTAAGCTTGCAAGAGAATACAGAGTAAGAGTTAAGGTAAAGAGTACGGAGTGATCGTCTCTATGGAGGAACCGGATAATGGCACGACTTTTTGGCACGGATGGTGTAAGAGGAATAGCAGGTGAAGAGCTTACTATAGACCTTGCTATGAAGCTTGGACAGGCAGGAGCGCATGTTCTAACCAAGGAAAATGATCATAAGCCTACGATAATGGTGGGATGTGATACAAGAATATCAGGTGACATGCTGGCGAATGCTTTGATGGCCGGTGTATGCAGCGTAGGGGCCAATGCGGTATATGTAGGAGTGATGCCGACACCGGCGGTAGCCTATCTGACCAAGAAATATAAGGTGGATGCAGGTGTTGTGATATCGGCATCTCATAATCCTGTGGAATTCAACGGTATCAAGTTCTTCGACGGTAACGGATACAAGCTTTCCGATGAACTTGAGGATGAGATAGAGGCTCTGATTAAGAGCAATATGAAGGATATCACCTTCCCTACGGGAGCTCAGGTCGGTAAGATCAAGTACAGGACGGATGCCAGAGAAGAGTATATCAATCATTCGATTAAAGCCGTCCCCATAGATCTGACGGGCTATAAGGTGGTGGCTGACTGTGCCGAAGGAGCAAGCTATTATACTTCGGTAGAGGCACTTAAGGAGCTGGGTGCTACAGTTATCCCCATTCATAATATGCCGGACGGGACCAATATCAATGCCAACTGCGGCTCTACGCATATGGAAGAGCTGAAGGCCAGAGTGGTGTATGAGAAGGCCAATGTTGGGCTTGCTTTTGACGGAGATGCCGACAGACTTCTGGCAGTGGACGAAATGGGTAATATAGTGGACGGAGACCAGATAATGGCCATTATCGGTAATCATATGAAGTCACAGGGTAAGCTTAAGGGTGATACCATCGTCGTCACGGTGATGAGTAACCTCGGCTTCACATTAATGGCTAAGGAACATGGTATCAAGCTGGAGCAGACCAAGGTTGGCGACAGATATGTGCTTGAAAGGATGAGAGAGATCGATGCATCTCTTGGCGGCGAACAGTCGGGTCATGTGATATTCCTTGATGAGAATACCACCGGAGACGGGCTCTTAAGTGCGCTTCATCTGTTGCAGGTAATGGTGGATACGGGCAAGCCGCTGTCTGAGCTTGCGAAGATAATGACGGTACTGCCGCAGGCACTTGTCAATGCCAAGGTTCCGAATCATAAAAAGGACAGTTATATGGACTATCCGGAGATAGCCGATGCCATAGCTGCGCTTGAGGATAAGTTCAAGGGAGAGGGAAGAGTGCTCATAAGACCTTCGGGAACAGAGCCTAAGGTGAGAGTCATGATCGAAGGCAGAGATCAGGATGAGATCAATGAGGATGCGAGGGCGCTTGCAGAGCTCATACAAAACACACTCCTGTAGAATGGACATAATCCCTGTGTTATGATATAATAAATCCGGTTTATACATCGGAAGGATTAGGGGTTAGTTAATAAAGGTAACGACTATTTGTCGATAAGGAGGAATATACAGGTATGGTTAGTCAGAAAGTAGTGATCAAGAATCCCACGGGACTACATCTAAGACCTGCAGGTATCCTATGTAAGGAGGCTATGCAGTTTAAATCACTTATAACATTCTCATTCAGGGAGACAACGGCCAACGCTAAGAGTGTATTGAGCGTACTCGGTGCCTGCGTCAAGTGCGGAGATGAGATCGAGATAGTATGTGACGGCGAGGATGAGGCTGATGCGTTGAAGGCATTGGTTACAGCGATAGATAACGGTCTTGGTGAATAGCGTATGACCCATCTGCTACGGCAAAGCACGCCCGCAGATGGGTTATTTTTTTCGTATTGAGATAACAGTCATAACAGGAGGAGTAGTGTGAAAAATATGATCGATATCATATTTTTCACACAGCGATTTGTGCCGAGCCCAAATCGCCTTATGGCATCGCCGAATCTGATATTCGGCTCGCCGCCTCGCACAGAGTGCTCGGCATGGAGGAGTAAGATGTTAAACTACAAGAGATATGAAAAGGCACCTGTGTTGAATTATCCGGAGAGACAGTGGCCGAACAAGGAGATAACAAAGGCACCCATATGGTGCAGTGTGGATTTAAGAGACGGCAATCAGGCGCTCATAGATCCGATGCAGGTAGAAGAGAAGATAGAGTTTTTCAATTACCTTGTAAAGATTGGCTTCAAGGAGATAGAGATAGGCTTCCCTTCAGCAAGCCAGATAGAATTCGATTTCTTAAGGCAGCTTGTGGATCGTAAGCTCATACCCGATGATGTATGGGTACAGGTTCTGGTACAGTGCCGAGAAGAGCTTGTGGAGCGCACCTTTGAGTCAATAGAAGGGATTAAGAATGTCATCGTACATATATACAATTCAACATCCACCCTTCAGAGAGATGTGGTGTTCCATAAGAGCCGTGAGGAGATAATAGATATAGCCGTTGAGGGAACACGGATGGTTAAGAAGAGAGCGGCTTCATTCCCCGGTAATATCAGACTTGAGTATTCTCCGGAGAGCTTCACGGGTACGGAGATGGATTTTGCGCTTGAGATATGTACGGCTGTACAGCGCGAGTGGGGAGCGACCAAGGACAATCCCATTATAATCAACCTTCCCTCTACTGTTGAGACCAATACACCCAATGTATATGCTGATGAGATAGAGTGGATGAACACTCACTTCGAGAACCGAGAGAGCATAATCTTAAGCATACATCCCCATAACGACAGAGGCACGGGAATAGCCAGTTGCGAGCTTGCACTTATGGCGGGTGCGGAGAGAGTTGAGGGTACGCTTTTTGGCAACGGCGAGAGGACAGGTAATCTTGATATAATGGTGGTTGCATATAATATGTTCTCACAGGGAGTTAATCCCGAACTTGAGATCGAGCATATAGGCGAAGCCATAGAGATATATGAAAGATGCTGTAAGATACCCATACATCCCAGACATCCTTACGCGGGCAAGCTTGTATTCACGGCATTCTCAGGAAGTCATCAGGATGCTATCAACAAGGGCGTACAGGCTATGAAGGAGCGTGGAAGTGAGATATGGAGAGTACCGTATCTGCCCATAGATCCTGCGGATATAGGAAGAGAGTACGAGCCCATAGTGCGTATCAATTCACAGTCAGGCAAGGGCGGTGTGGCATTCATTATGGATAATTACTTCGGATACAAGCTTCCGAAAGCAATGCATAAGGAATTCGCCAATGTGATACAGGCCATGAGCGAGAAGCAGGGTGAGGTATCGCCTGAAGAGATCTATAACAAGTTCAGAGAAGAATATATAGATAGGAAAGAGCCTCTGCACTTCAAGAAGCTTAAGGTGGATGATTTAAGCGGTGAAGAAGAGACCAGCTTCGATACGCATGTAACAGTAGACTATACGGATCATGGTAAGGAGAAGACCATGGAAGGTGTCGGCAACGGACCTATCGATGCTGTTAAGCGCGCCATAGCCGAGACGCTTGGACTGGATATCAAGATACTTGACTACTCCGAGCATGCTCTGCAGGCCGGCTCCAATTCCAAAGCTGCAGCTTATATACATCTGCTGGATGTCAATACGGGTAATGTTACATACGGAGTAGGTGAGAGCAGCAATATTACGAGAGCATCGGTAAGGGCTATTTTCTCAGCGATCAACAGGCTGAATCTGGTATAGTATCAAGGTATTGATGATGGTAAGGAGGGTTATATGAAGAGAATCGGAATGCTTACAAGCGGTGGTGACTGTCAGGCTCTTAATGCGGCTATGAGAGGTGTGGTCAAGTCTCTGCTTAACAGTGGTCAGGATGTGGAGATATACGGATTTCTGAACGGATACAGGGGACTTATATACGGCGATTTCAAGATGCTTAGTGGAAAAGATTTTTCCGGAATACTTACTGTCGGAGGAACAATCCTCGGAAGCAGCCGAACACCCTTTAAGACTATCAAGGACCCTGATGAGAACGGACTTAATAAGGTCGAGGCTATGAAGCAAAACTATTATAAGCTTCAGCTTGACTGCCTTGTGGTCCTTGGAGGTAACGGTACACATAAGACCGCCAATCTCTTAAGGGAGGAAGGACTTAATGTAGTTACCCTGCCTAAGACCATAGATAATGACCTCTATGGTACGGATATGACCTTCGGGTTCCAGAGCGCTGTGGACATAGCAACCAACTGTATAGACTGTATACATACAACTGCGGCTTCTCACGGACGTATCTTCATAGTTGAAGTAATGGGTCATAAGGTAGGTTATCTGACTCTTAACGCTGGAATGGCAGGAGGAGCGGATATCATATTGATCCCTGAGATTCCATATGATATAGACAAGATAGTCGAAGCGGTCAAATTAAGAGAGAAGAACGGAAGTAAGTTCACGATCATAGCTGTGGCTGAGGGGGCGATAAGCAAAGAAGACGCCAAGCTGTCCAAGAAGGAGTACCAGAAGAAGCTTGAGAAGAGCAAGTATCCCTCTGTATCGTATGAGGTAGCAGCACAGATATTGGAGAAGACGGGACAGGAGGTCAGAGTGACCGTGCCCGGACATACACAGAGGGGTGGAAGTCCGTGTCCCTATGACAGAGTATTCGCAAGCCGTCTCGGAGCGGAAGCCGGTAAGCTTATACTTAAGGGAGAGTATGGCTTCATGGTAGGATACAGGAACAGAGAGATCGTCAAGG
>DGII01000153.1 GCA_002393095.1 Lachnospiraceae bacterium UBA3826
CCATGAGGATGGTACTTACCCATTGTATCACCTACGATACGTGCGCTCTTACGATAGGGCTTATCATATCTTACACCAAGCTCGTACATATCATAAAGAGTACGCCTCTGCACAGGCTTAAGCCCGTCCCTGACATCAGGAAGCGCTCTGGCGATAATGACGCTCATCGCATAGTCGATGAATGACTTCTGCATTATCTCGGAGTATTCCGTCTTGATGATATCTTCTTCAATTATCTTAGTCTCTGTCTTCCCAGCCATTCCGTTCTTCCAATCATATATCAAATATCAAGCAGTGCGTCCTTCGCATGGTCATAGATGAATGCCTTGCGGGGAGTCACATCATTACCCATAAGAAGCTCTGTTACATCCGATGCCATCCTCGCATCCTCTATTTCTACCAGACGAAGCTTACGTCTTGCAGGATCAAGGGTCGTCTCCCACAGTTGGTTGGCATCCATCTCACCCAGGCCCTTATACCTTTGCAGTGTGAATGCGCCCTTGTGCGACTTCCTGTACTTATCAAGTGCCGCATCATCATACAGGTATTCTTCCTCTCCCTTAGAGGGTATGGCCTTATACAGAGGCGGCATGGCGATATAGACATGTCCCTCATATATAAGCTCCGGCATGAACCTGTAGAAAAGCGTAAGCAGAAGTGTGGCAATATGCTCACCGTCCACATCCGCATCAGCCATTATGATTATCTTATTATATCTGAGCTTACTGATATCGAAGTCGTTGCCGTACCCTTCGGAGAAACCGCATCCGAAAGCATTGATCATGGTCTTGATCTCGGCATTGGCCAGTATCTTATCTATGGAAGCCTTCTCCACATTAAGTATCTTACCCCTTATGGGAAGAATGGCCTGATACATCCTGTCTCTTGCTGTCTTGGCGCTGCCTCCTGCGGAATCACCCTCCACTATGAATATCTCACATCTGTCAGGCTCACGGCTCTCGCAGTTGGCAAGCTTGCCGTTGCTGTCGAAGCTGTACTTGGGCTTGGAAAGCATATTGGTCTTGGCCTTCTCTTCGCTCTTACGTATTTTGGCAGCCTTCTCTGCACAGCCGAGTATCGACTTAAGAGTCTCTAAGTTACGGTCAAAGTAATGCACCATCTCATCACCCGTAACCTTGCCTACTACCTTGGCAGCATCCTGATTGTCAAGCTTGGTCTTGGTCTGTCCCTCGAATCTTGGGTCCGGATGCTTGATGGATATGATGGCTGTCATACCGTTACGGACATCCGCTCCGGTGAAATTCGCATCCTTATCCTTAAGTATGCCTATGGCTCTGGCATAATTATTCATGACCGTGGTAAAGGTGGTCTTAAAGCCGGTCAAATGTGTACCGCCCTCCGAATTATATATATTGTTGCAAAAGCCCAGGACATTCTCATGGAATTCGTTCACATACTGAAATGCCACCTCAACCGTAATACCCTCGGCTTCTCCCTTAAGGAATACCGGCTCATGTATGACCTCCTTAGACCTGTTCATATCCTCTATGAATCCCACAAGCCCTGCCGGTTCATGGAAAAGCACATATTCCTTCTCTTCCTTCCTCTTATCCTCGAAGATGATGGTAAGACAGGGGTTAAGATACGCAGTCTCATGGAGTCTGCTCTTCACATCCTCTTCCTTAAACCATGTCTTGTCAAAAATCGTATCATCCGGCAGAAAATTAATCGTAGTACCGGTCTCTCTGGTATTGCCTACCTCAGGAAGCAGTCCCTTCACAAGCTCCGTTGTAGGCACACCTCTCTCATACGAATCCTCATATATATGGCCGTTCTTCTTGACCCTTACCGATAATCTGCTTGAAAGAGCATTGACCACAGAGCTTCCCACGCCATGAAGTCCTCCGCTTGTCTTATAAGCGGAATCATCGAACTTACCTCCGGCATGTAATGTAGTGAATACCAGTCTCTCGGCACTCATTCCCTTCTCATGCATCTCTATGGGAATACCGCGGCCGTTATCTTCAACAGTCGCCGAGCCGTCAGCCTCAAGTGTTACACGTATCTCGCTGCAATACCCTGCAAGGTGCTCATCGACTGAATTATCCACTATCTCGTATATAAGATGATTGAGTCCCTTGGTCGATACGGAACCGATATACATACCTGGCCTTACTCTGACCGCTTCAAGCCCTTCTAAGACCGTGATATTGGACGCATCATATGTATCATTGTTAGCATTGTTAGCGTTCTTACCCATTACCATTCCTCATTGCATAATATTTCGGGTGTTGATGTGACTTCATACCTACTCCAACACAATATCTTATTTATTTTACCATATTTTGTGCTTTCGTCAAATGAAACCACTACAATTTGATGATTTTTCGTTTTTTGCTGTATACAGTATCATGGCGATCAATGCAAGCCTTCCTCATAAGTCCTCATTCTTCATAAATGAACCAATCGTCTGCATCTTCATCATAGTAATAGATCTCATCGTCATACTCGTCATAGTAGAACAGCATATCCGTCGCTTCATCATAGAGATACAGGATATCGTCTTCGTACATATACCAGATATCTTCTTCATAATCATATATCCAGTCGTCTGCATACTCTTCGGAATACCCGTCATCATATTCGTCTTCATATTCATATCCATATTCGCAAGAACCGCCGTCGTTACTTATGTTGCAACCGTAGTCATCCTCATAAGCACCCCAGCCGTTCCATATATCCTCGAATATTCCGAAATCAAAATAATCATCATCGCCATAGTCTTCCGATACGAAGCCGCCAAGCCAGTCTATATATTCAGCATCAAATCCGATATCGCTGTAGACGTCAGATAACTGTGCATAGAATTCATCGTCACCGTACGGCAGAGATACAGCAAGTCCCGTAAGTTCGTTCTTGTCCGAGGTATGTCCGTAGTAAGCAACGGAAGCCTTAAGTGCAGACTTAAGATCCTTCGCCTCATCGCTGTCAGGATCAATGCTTTCGATCAGAGCCAGCATGTCGCTTATATAGTAATCCGATAATGTGACATCACTGTCATCAAATCCCCACAGATCCCAGAATCCTCTTCCGGCAGACTTCGCCATATGTTCACGACTGTAATTGGTTCCAAGCAACGCGGCCTCATTCTTATAGGCGAATTTCTTCCACGCCGCATACAGATTATTTGAAGTTGATACATTGAAAAGTCCCATACATGAAGAATCACCTCCGAAACTCGTCTCGTTATCGCTTATGATATCATCTATGATAAACTTTCCCAGCAGAGGCGTTGACATTCCGGGGTTCTCTTCAAACGCTCTCATCCATCCGGTATAACTCCAGCCGAGTCCCGACTCGAAGTCCTCGGATAAAAGCGCATATTTACAATATGGAGCAAGCGCATAGCAGGTCTCCATGCTGGCCATTATGCAGCAATCCATACCGATTATATCGAATCTAATATCGCTGTTAGATGCAAATGCCTTCGACATCTCCGCTATAGTAAGCCCTGAGCTCTCATCCTGCCACTCATCATAACCGAAGCCGTA
>DGII01000026.1:0-28376 GCA_002393095.1 Lachnospiraceae bacterium UBA3826
TCCACGCTTAAGGTGCACGCTCTTTCTCTCCATATATCCGCCACATTTACTCTGCTACTACAAATGTGATAGTTATTAGACTTCGTTGTTTGTTGCCAACTTGTCTCTCGTAGCCTAGCCTTATATGTGATTTCTGTCCGTCGGACCAGAGATTTGCTTACAGCTTCCTTCAGATTCCACCTCACGATGGACACCCTTGCTGTTCAGATATACACTTCCCACTATCTGGGCGTGTTCGGGACTTGCACCCGTTAGAGCGCGCCCATGGCGCGCAAACCATAAAAAGGACGGATGGTGTTCATCCGTCTTTTTTATATCCTTATATCTGCTATTTTAATATCTACTCTTCCCTGCGTCTTCGCTCAAGATTGCCGAATCTTGTATACTCCGGTATCCATGCAAGCTCTACCGTTCCGATAGGACCGTTACGCTGTTTGCCTATGATGATCTCAGAGATATTCTTCTTCTCCGTATCCTCATGATAATAGTCATCTCTGTATATGAACATGATCACATCCGCATCCTGCTCTATGGCACCTGACTCTCTTAAGTCGGACATCATCGGTCTCTTATCCGGTCTCTGCTCCACGGCACGGGATAACTGCGACAGTGCGATCACGGGCACATTAAGCTCTCTGGCGATACCCTTGAGTGATCTTGATATCTCCGATATCTCCTGCTGTCTGGACTCAATGCGTCCGCTTCCGCTCATAAGCTGCAGATAGTCTATGATAATGCAGTCAAGCCCCTTTTCAAGCTTATACTTACGGCACTTAGAACGCAGCGCCGATACCGTGATACCCGGCGTATCATCTATGATAAGCTTGGAATCTCCTATTATACTTGCCGCCTCCGCAAGCTTATCCCACTCGGAATCATCCAGCTTACCGTTACGCAGATGCGTCGCCTCGATATTACCCTCTAAGGCGAAGAGTCTGTTGATAAGCTGCTCCTTGCTCATCTCGAGTGAGAAGATGGCAACTGACTTATCCTGCTTAAAGGCCATATGCTGTGCGATATTAAGGACGAACGCCGTCTTGCCCATTGATGGTCTTGCTGCGATAAGTATAAGATCCGCAGGCTGCATTCCAGATGTCTTATAATCAAGATCTATGAAGCCGGTAGGTATCCCGGTTACGTTGCCGCCCGCTCTGTATGCGGCCTCTATCCTTTCAACCGCATTAAGTACCACCTTATCTATCGGCACGAAATCCTCGAAATTACGTCGCTGTACCATCTCGAATATCTTCTTCTCGGCATCGTCAAGGATATAATCCAGACTTTCCTTACCCTCATAGCAGTTATTCTCTATATCATCTGATGCCTTGATAAGCCTTCTTAGCGTAGACTTCTCCGCAACGATACCCGCATAGTACCTGATATGGGTAGAGGTAGGAACAGCCGCTATGATATCACGCATATATTCGAGATTCCTAAGCTCTTCCGGGACATCCTTCTCCTTAAGCTTATTCTGAAGGGTCACCACATCCACCTGCTTGTTCTCATTATTCAGTTCAAGCATAGCCTCATAGATGATCCCATACTGTCTGCTGTAGAAATCCTCCGGTGCCACTATCTCCGAAGCAATGGCAATGGATTCCTGATCTATGAGCATGGAGCCAATCACGGCCTGTTCAGCTTCTATGCTGCTTGGCATAGTCCGCCTTAAGATCGCCTCTTCCGCCATCTGCTACTTCTCCTGTACCTTTACCGTAAGTGTACCCGTAACCTGAGGATGCAGCTTGATCGGCACATTATATGTTCCGAACGATCTTAACGGCTCCTCTAACTGCATCTTCTTCTTATCCAGTTCAAGTCCGCACTGCTCCTTATAAGCTGCGGCTATCTCCTTGGGTGACACGGAACCGAAGGTCTTGCCGCCTTCTCCCGCCTTAATCTTAAGCACGACAGACTTGGATTCAAGCTCCCTGGCAAAATCCTCCGCCTCCTTAAGCTTCATTGCCGCAACCTTCTCTTCGTTGGCATTCTGTAGCTTAAGATCATTGAGATTCTTATTGTTAGCCTCTACTGCAAATTTCTTGGGTAAGAGGAAATTCCTTGCATAGCCGTCATTGGCATCCACAATATCTCCCTTTTTTCCAACCGACTTAACGTCTTGTAAAAGGATGACCTTCATTATGACAATTCTCCTTCTTCTATCATCTTATCTATAACTTCCTTTAATCTGTTCATGGCATCCTCAACTGCCACTCCCTCGAACTGACATGCAGCCACATTCATGTGTCCTCCGCCGCCGAGCCTCTCCATAACCACCTGAACATTGGCTTCATCTATGGATCTGGCGCTCAGATTGATAAGCCCCTGATACTCGGTGAATACAAAGCTTGCCTTGATACCCTTGATACCAAGCATCTCATTGGCTGCCTGTGCTCCGATGACAGTAGGGCTTACGACCTCCGGTCCCGGCTCACACTTGGATATGGCATAACTGCCTCTGTAGACCTCCGCACGTCTGACACAATCAGCCTTAGCTTTATACTCATATACATCATCCCTGAAAAGCTTGCGGACTCTGGTAACATCCGCGCCGGCACGTCTCAGATAAGCTGCCGCCTCAAAGGTGCGTACACCGGTCTTGATCATGAAGTTATTGGTATCTATCATCATACCGGAATACAGGCAGTCTGCCTCATCCGTGCGGATCTTGATACCATCCGAGATATACTGCATTATCTCCGTAACCATCTCGCACGCACTGGATGCATAGGGCTCTATATATGAAAGTGTTGCATTCTCTATGGTCTCTGTGCCCTGTCTGTGATGGTCGAGCACTACTATGGACTTACACATGCGCAGAAGCTCCGGACATTCGGTGATACTGGGCTTATTGACATCCACCACTACAAGCACCGAGCTGCCTCCGGCCAGACTCATAGCCTGCTCGCCGTCAACGATCATATCATCCTCATATTCCTCGCCGTCGAAGAGACCTCTTATTGGCTGTATGGAGGTAGTCACATCATTAAGCACGATATGCGCCTTACGATCAAGTGTCTTGGCTATCCTGTATATACCCACGGCCGCACCGAAGCTGTCCACATCTCCGTTACGGTGTCCCATGACTAAGACTCTGTCCTTAGATGCTATTATCTCACCCAGAGCATGAGCTTTGACTCTTGCCTTGACTCTGGTATTCTTCTCCACCGACTGGCTCTTACCGCCGTAGTAGGTGATCTGGTCGGTCGTCTTGACAACAGCCTGATCTCCTCCTCTGCCAAGCGCCAGATCTATAGCAGTACGTGCAAACTCATAATTCTGCGAATATGTCAGTCCGTCAAGTCCGACACCGATACTTATGGTAACAGCCATCTCGTTGCCGATATTGACAGTCTTAACCTCCTCAAGTATATCGAATCTGTTCTCCTTAAGAGCCTCAACAGCTTTCTTCCTTAAGATGATAAGGAACTTATCCTTCTCTATCTTCTTGGCTATTCCGTCATAGGTGGCGATGTACTTATTGATCTTCCTCTCGATGAGGGCGGTAAGGAGTGAGCGTCTGACCTCCTCGACGCTTTCAAGTGCCTCATCATAATTGTCCATATAAAGCAGAGCCACTGCAAGAGACTGGTCGTCATTCTCACGAAGGGCAAGCTTAAGGGCTGTCTCGTCAAAAAAGTATACCGCTATCAGGTATCCGTTATATCCTTCCGATGATATGATATCGCTGTTCTCCGCCATATCCTTGAGGGATACCTTGTGACATCTGGCAGAGAATTCCCTCTCTTCGAAGCTGATATCAAGTGTAGTCTCGTCTGCCTCGCCGGGAAGCTTATCAAGTGTAAGCTCCGGAAAAATGGTGCTTATCGACTTATTATATCCCTTCTTCTTATGAGACAGAGCCTCGAACGCCTTATTGGTCCACATCACCTTACCGGTGTCATCAAGCAGCACATAGGGCAGCTCAAGCTCTCTTAAGAGCTTCCTCTGTATCTGTCCGTACTCCGTGGCAAAGCTTACAAGCTCATTCATGATAATGGGCTTATTCTTAAGCATCAGTATTCCGATTATAAGGAGATAAAGTGCAGTGAAGCCTGCCATGAGCATGCCTGCGCGATATTCGATCATCCATACGGCGATGGTGACAAATATCATCAGTATTCCCAAATATAGCGACGCCTGAAGATATGTCTTAAGCGTCCCTTTGATCTTAACTCGATTTTTCATAAGGTATATTATACCACTTCCTGGCATTTAGAGTAACACGACATATAGTGAGTTTGAAGACCATAATGGCTATATATAGATATACAGTGGAGAGATCAGGTGATCGGACCGATTGTTCAGTTTGTTAGTATTGTCCTAACTATTATCATTAACTTATAGGACTGATTTTATGATTTTGTTGTATTGTCCTATTCTTTTTTGCCATGTTTTAGGACTATTTCATTCTTTCTTGTTTCTAGTCCTACTTATAAAGCTAAAAAAATAGGACTAACTCCATCTTTTTACACTTTCATCCTATAAGATGTCGCGCCGCGGTAGGACCAAGATATCGATTACCCGATTTGATCCTATATATATCATGTTGTCGGTAGGACTAAACACCCCTGTCTGCGTTATGGTTCTACTCTGAATCACAGATTCATATATTCTATATAAATATCATTGAAATCCGCCTCAGTTGAAAGATAGATTTCATCACATTCAGGGATATATACTTCATTCATGCCCGTGCAATACCTGATAGCTCCTGAAAGTGAAGTATTACCACACGGAGTAATGCGGCCTCTAAAGGATGCCGGGATCATGCCTATGGCTATAGCATCCTCAGCATTAAGATTATCGCCGAATGCTCCGGAGATATATACATTATCGATTGAGACGCCGTTGCCATCCCCCTGCTTTTTCGTTGAATTCAGTCCAGAATATGCGTATTGTGATGCCTTAGACAGCAATATCTCTATACCTGCCCTTATAGCCGCCTTGGCAGTCTGGACATCCCGTATAAGTGCCTGTGTTATGTTAACTCCTTTGTATCTGTATCCTGATTCAAAATATTCATCGGTAAAAAGCCCTGTCCTGTCTATAATTCCCTGCCGCTTAAGATATGCGATCCCCTCGATTATCTCCGTAGCCTTGGCTCTTCCTGCCAGTTCGAATGCCGGTCCTGCTGCCGTGGAAGTGACCAATATCCTGCAGCTGTCAGCATCATGATATACCATCTCTCCGTTAGTACCAAGGTCTATAAGCAGCGTCCTTCCGCTCTTATTAAAAAGGTCAAGACTAAGTACACCGGACAGGATATCTCCACCCACATAAGCCGAGAATCCGGGTAGGATAGTGACAGGAACAGGGGCTCTGTCATCAAGCAGCCCTATATCAGTTGACATAACATTGGTCAGCTCCGTGTGTACCGGACTAAAGGGAAAAACGCCAAGATTATGGCAATCCTCTTCCAAGAGGATATGTGTCATTGTGGTGTTACATGCAATTGCGATCTTACTTATGTCAATCTCTCCCGCAAGCTCCTTAACCATATCCGACAGTTGAGCTCGAAGCTCTGTACTCATCTCATGAAGATTACCTCTTTGGGCCTGAGTGATCCTTGTCATCACGTCACGACCGAATTTTCTGTTGACATTCTGCCGCAGTATGGTTGACATAACATTGGCTTTTTTGCCGCAATCGCCCCCATTCTCATCTATCGCTACCAGTGCTGCCTCTATATTGGTCGTACCTATGTCTATTGCTATGGCATATCTCATTCTGTCTTGTTCTTCCTTAGCTTAAAGGGGCTGTCGCACTAAGTAATTAGTGGGACAGCCCCTTATGTACACGTGTTAAATTACTCTACTGTATAAGGCATCAGTGCTATGTGACGAGCTCTCTTAATAGCTACTGTCAATGCTCTCTGGTGCTTAGCACAGTTACCTGTGATCCTGCGGGGAAGGATCTTGCCGCGCTCTGAGACGTATCTCTTAAGCTTAGCTGTATCCTTGTAATCTATTACATTGTCCTTACCACAGAACACACATACCTTTTTTCTTCTGCGCATTCCGCCCGGTCTCTTCGGACGAGCTGCATCTGCGCCTTCTGTCTTATTATAAGCCATGCTACATGCCTCCTATCTAATCCCGACATATCCCTGATATGCCGCAAACGACCGCTACTTAGCTGAAAGGCAGTTCCTCATCTATTCCGTCCGGAATGTTCATGAAACCGTCATCCGCAGGGATTGGTGCTGACTGACCGCCCTGAGGTGCCTGGTAGCCCTGTCCGCCAACCGGCGAACCATCCGATGATCCCTTACTGTCTGCGAATTCAACATTGTCAGCTATGACATCTGTAGTGTATACCTTGACGCCATCCTTATTGGTATAGTTTCCTGTCTGTATACGTCCTTCCAATGCCATCTTACTACCCTTGTGGAAATACTTCTCCACGAATTCGGCAGTCTTACCGAATGTCACTATATTGATAAAATCTGCAGTCTGTCCGTCAGTATTATTCCTCTGGACTCTCCTGTCTACCGCAAGAGAGAATCTTGCGATCGCCATGGATGTATCACTCTGCGAATACCTGACTTCGGGATCTCTGGTCAAACGACCCATTAAAATAACTCTGTTCATAAAATACTTCTCCTATTATGCCTCGTCGCATCTAACGCATAAATACCGAAGAACGTTGTCCATGATTCGCATTCTCTGCTCAATCTCTGCCGGAGCAGTTGTCTCTGCGTCGAACTGGATGAAGTAGTAATAAGCCTCTCTCATCTTCTGAATCTCATAAGCAAGGCGCTTCTTACCCCAGTCATCAACATTGGTTATCTGTCCACCGAATCTCTCGATAAGAGCCTTGCACTTATCTACAGTAGCATTTCTCTCTTCGTCTTCGATAGTAGCATTGACAACAACGGCTAACTCATACTTGTTCATGCTTCTTTACCTCCTTTTGGTCTCTGGCCGGGTCTCTCTCCCGACAAGGAATATATATCACGAGTCCTTATCTTAACACAGAAAACCGTGGAACGCAAGGGGTTTTTCTGTTCTACTAGAATTCCGGTTCGCCGTGAAAAGTGACAATTCCGATTCAGGACGCTCTCGCTTCGGGATAAAACGTAGCGGCACTAATGTCGCAAAGAACACGACATAAGTGCCGACGTTTTATACGCCCTGAATACGGAATTCACTTTTCACGGCTAATCTGTGAACTAATATACCATTTTATCATATTGATCCTAAATTATTATTCAATAGCTCCTGATTAATCTGATTCTTATCACCAGCCGCTATCAGACCAGTTGCATTAGATAGTTTATAACCGCCACCTTGATCCTTTTGCAACGTATAACTTGCACCGCTCGCTGTCAGTGTTGCACTTGCTGCAACAGAATTGTCCCAGTCAATCTGGCTGAAACTTGTTACATCCGCACTTGTTACATCCTTTGTAACCCCGTTAGTAGCCGTTACCGACATAGGAAGTGCAACCGCCGTACCAGTGTAGCCTACCAAGTTAATTGTATTATCCCTCACATGTGCTGTTTCACCATTAGGAAGCGTTACATTTCCATTAGCATCCATAGTATATGTATTACCACCCGATCCGGAACTTGTTCCCGAACCTGATGAATCACTGCTTGACGAACCGCTGTCGGATGAACCGCCTGATGTATCTTCATCACCCTCTTCAAGTGCCGCTGCGAACTGCTTGAATGCCTCTTCCTGATCCAATGCGGCCTTAAGTGAAGGCGGTCTGTTCTCATTCTGTCCGAATATAAGGTAATGTGTCAGAAGTGATTCGGGATCGCTTCCGAAGTTCTCTACGGCATCCGGATTCTCTCTGGCATAGAAGACAGGATCGAATTCCTCTCCGTTAGTCAGTGTCATTACGCCTGTCGTGGCATCGGTGCTTACGACATATGCCATAGCGCCCTGCCTTAATGTATCTCTAAGACTCGCTATCGGCTCAGGTCTGTCACCCTCATCACCATCCTGCGTATCAGCGTTATCCGTTACCTGCTGCTCAGGCGTGGGTGTAGGTGTAGGCGTAGGCGTAGGGGTAGCCTTGGGTTCGGTGTTCGTCCCATCCGTATCCTTATCCTTATCTTCACCTGAATCTATGAGTCCGCCATTTTCCAGTAAGGCGATGAGTCGCTCCATACCGCCCTTTGGAAGCGCTTCATAGGCAAGCATCAGCACATCCTCATCCGTATCGCCGTTGCTTAAGTCGCCCGCATCAAGCTTTCCGCTTGTGACGAACTCGGAGAATTCGTAATTACCTCTTATAAGGGCACTCTGACCGGGTGTGAATACTCTCTCCACGCCGTTATAGGTTCCGTCCTCGGTCTTAAGACGAGCCAGAACCTGTCCCTCTGTCACTTCAAGCAGGGTATACTTAAGTCCGTCCGCAGCTACATATACAGTCACACGGAAGGTCGTACCTCTGACCGACATCGTGGAATTGGGCGTATCCACCTCATAAGTATCATTCGCACCCAACGCACTCTGCAGCACGTTAAGCTCAGAGCCCGCATCCAGATATATCTTGATCTTGCTGTCATCATCCGGCGCCGAAGCCTGTAACGAGAAGTGGGTATTGGCATCCGCATAGACATACTTGTCATTGTCCATGCACATCGTAAGTTCAGATGCATCACCTACGGTTACATCATCTCCACTGTAGAGGTGCTCACCGACATATGCCTGTCCACTGTTCTTCTCCCCGACTATGCTGACAGTTCCGCTTACCTGCTCTACGGATATACTCCTGTATCCGTCTCCCTGCATAAGCACAGCGGCCGCTATTCCTACAGCTATCACCACTCCGCCGCCTGCAGCTACCGCTTTACCTCCGGTAGTACCAAAAAAGCTCCCTATACTCATCTAATCCCTCCGTAATTACATATCACCGTTTGTACTGCAAACAGTTATCCTCTTTTACTTCCTAACTTAATACATAACACACCAAACCAACTTCATATTATCATATTATCTATATTCTGCAATACTAATTATAGCGTTTTTCCCCGAAGAGAATATCATTAAGCCTCTTCGGATCGACAGGCTTTGTCAGATGTCTCCTGTATCACGGATCAGCCACACCTGTTACATTGTATCATTAAGGATATCTGCCATATATTCCACCAGCTTAGCATCTATATTCCCCGCAGATGCCATGTCTCTCATGATATCTATCGCCTTATCCTTGGGGATAGGCTTCTTATATGGTCTGTCTGTGGCAAGCAGGGCATCGCATATATCCGCCACTGCTATGATACGGGCATCCGTGGCGAGGTCACAAGCCTTAAGATGATTCGGATATCCCTTGCCGTTAAGACATTCATGATGCTGCACCGCCCAGACGGGGGTGTCCTTGAAGTACTTATTGAAGTGAACCTTATCAAGTATGCGGCCTGTTATGACCACATGTTCCTCCATTATCCTGCGCTCATCCGCCGTGAGAGTGCCCTTCCTTATACTTAAGCACTCCTTTTCCTCATCTGTGAAAAAGGGAATGCTCTCCCCTTCATCTCTGTATTCATAACTAAGGGCCTCACATAACGAACCGTACAGCTCATCATCCAAAAACCCCGCGCTGTTGGCCTTGCTCACAAGCTCTGCCGCTTCCCCCGTCTTATCTATCATATCGTTATATGACTCTTGTGTCATCCTGCCCTCTAACAGCGCTATCCTGGCTTTAAGGCATATCCTCTCAAGCCGCTTCTCTATATCCTTCTCTCTGCCGTCAAGCCTCGTAGCCTTATTCATGACCTCAAGGGGTGTCACAAGCTTACCTATATCATGCAGCCACGCTCCCATCACGAGCTGGTCTCTGCGGCTTTTGGAGAAGTACTCCTCCTCCTTGCCTTCATCATGAAGCTTATTGATATGGTCTGCCAGCATACCGCTGTACTGTGCGACCTTCCTTGTGTGAGAAGCATTATATGGTGTTCTCTCATCAATAGCCGTAGCCATAGCCTGCGCAAAGGACCACATCTGATCGTTCAACTCCTGCTGATACCTCACATTGGATATGGCGATGGCAGCCTGAGAACCAAGAGCATATACCACATTCTCATGGCTTACATCAAAGGGAACGATATTGCCCTCCTTATCAATGGAATTGATAAGCTGCAACACACCCACCACATTGTCTTCACTGTCTATTAAGGGTATCGCCATCATGGAGCCCGTATGATACCCCGTCATACTGTCGTATCTCTTAGGTCCCGAAAAATCAAACCTGTCGCTTTCATACACATCGGGAATATTAAGTATCTGCCTGTGTATGGCACAGTAGGCACATATATTGCCCTCATTCAATTCAACAGGAGGCAGGTCTATCACCTCGCCGTCAGAGCCCTTGTCCACATTCATGGATCTGGTCTTCATGATCCTAAAGATAAGCTTATCATTCTCATACAGATACAGAGTGCCGGCATCGCAGTCACATATATCCATACTCTTACTTATGATCATGTTAAAAAGCTTGTTTCTGTCCTTCTCGGCCGACAGTGCGATGCTTATGTCCAGTATCGCCTGTAATTCTTCATTATACTCTCCCATATCTCCTGCCCTCTGTGTTATGTCAACCAACCACCGCTTTGTCTGTTTTCCTGTGTTATGTCAACCTGTTTGCCGTCTTACCCATTCTCTGTATATGTACTACACCTCTTACAGTCCGGTCACGAATTCGAGCGACCTTTTTGCCTTCTCTATGCCGTTTACTTCAAGGAGTATCTGCATATCTATATCGTATTTATCTATCAGTGATCTGAATTTGATGAAATCAATATTGCCGTCTCCCGCAGCCAGATGCAGATCTGATATAAGGTCATTATCATTAAGGTGCATATGTCTGATATGCGGCGCAAGCTCTCTCATCCATACCTCTTCGGAGGTATTCGTCAGAGCCGCATGAGCATAGTCAAGGCACAGTCCGATGCTCTTATGCTCCCTTACTCTGTCCATCAGCGCATTGAATATGGCAGGATATGATTCGAAGGTATTCTCCATATATATATCTATATTGGCGTAATCTGTGGCCAGCTCGGAGAGGAAATCACTCATGCCGCTTATCCAGCCTGATATGTATCCTGCCGTATTAAGCCCTGCAAGCAGACTCGTGTGGAACACCACGCCCTTACAGCCAAGCCTGCCCGCTATATCCATGGACCGCCTCATAAGGCTTCTGCTATGCTCTCTTATGACTCTGTCCTGACTGATAGGCGCTATATCATAGAATACTCCGTGCAGGGTATCCCTTGACCTGTCCCTGTCAAGCTTAAGATACTCTTCTATCCTTCTCTCTGTCTCCTTCTCATCCTCATAGACCGTGGGCTCGAAGAAGTCATTATACTCGAACGCCACTCCATATTCCGACACAAGTGTCATATATTCTTCGATCTCACTAAGATCAGGTATCACTGTCCAGTTCTGCTTCAATGTCATCTACCTCGCTAATTAACTTATGTCTGTCTGAATACTGCTATCCGTGCTTCCTATACTGTCTACACTGTATACCATTATCTTATTGCTCTTACCCTTAAGCGGAATCTCTCCTACCGGTGTGGCTTCTATCCTGTCACGAAGTCTCTCATACACATCCTCGCTTATGAGTATCTGCTCTGCCTTGGCGTTGCTTTCAAGCCTTGCGGCAGTATTGACCGTATCGCCTATGGCTGTATAGTCCATACGGAAGTCACAGCCTATATTCCCGACTACCGCTTCACCGCAATTGACACCCACACCGAAGCCCACTTTCTTACCGAACTCCTCATACAGCCTGTCTCCTAACTCCTTAGAGCCCGCTTTGATATCCCATGCTGCGGCAACAGCTTCATATATGTAGTCATCCAGATCAAAGGGTGCGTTGAATACCGCCATTGTAGCGTCACCGATGAATTTATCCAGTGTTCCCTTATGCTTAAGGATACAGGTAGTCGTAAGCTTAAGGTATTCATTAAGTATAGCCACTACCTTCTCAGGCTCTAAGCCCTCCGACAGCGGCGTGAAGCCTCTTATATCCACGAAGAGCACCGCTACATTCCTCTTCTCACCGCCCAGATGCAGCTCGAAATCTCCGCTTTTGGACAGATTATCAACTATCTCAGGCGCAACGTATTTTTTGAACACATCAAGGGTGTGCTTTCTTCGTATCCTTTCAAGGACATACTTCTCTATGATGAAGTATATGTCCGCTATGGCTAAAGTGATAAGTACATAGACGCATGGCATGAACACACGCTCACCGCCTATCCCCATAGTTGCAAGCAGCCTTCCAAGAAGTATATATGCTCCCGCCATGACTGCCGATAATAAGAGTATCACAGACAGCTTTCGCTTCTTTGCTATAAGAAGGAATCCTGCCGTAATGATGAAGGTAAGCAATATAAGTACGGGACGGCCTATGGGAACCATGGTCTTGTGCTCCATAAGCGCCTGAATGATATTGGCGTGTATCTCCACTCCGTACATGCTCTTCCCGCGATTTACAGCAGGCTTATATGCATCCTGAAATCCCGGTGCATAAGCACCTGCAAGCACTATCTTATCCCTGAAGGCAGTATGCGGCACCTCTCCTGCAAGTACCGCGCGCAGGGATACATGCTGGAACTCTCCTGTTTTACCCGAATACATGAATTGGAACTGACCCTTGGAATCGGTTCTTACGGGGGGTGCTTCCATATATACATCAAGTACTGCCTTATCAAAGCTTTCATGGATGCCCTCACCGATGGAGTTGTCCGTATTACGCTCGCTTATCTCCTCCGGTATATCCACATCAAGCAAGGCATACCTGACACAACCGTCAGAAGCTATGCATGCATTGGTGAAGCCGAGCGTAGCTGTCTTGGCCAGCTCTTCATACGGAACCTCGATATCCGCTATATGCTCCGTATTGTATATGAGTCTGCCTGAAGGATCGCGCTCCAGGGCACCTCTGTATACCAGATTGGTCCCCATAACGGTATTATCCCCGACTGCCTTGGCAAGTCTGGCATCCGTCTCCCTGTCATAATCACTTATGAACATGAAGTCCATGCCGACAACCGCCGGAGCATTGTCGGTATCTTCATAGAGATATTCAAGCAGAGCTGCTGATTTTTCCCTTGACCAGAGATTGAAATTGCCGTATTCGGCAAGAGTCTCTTCATCGACTCCTATGATAATGATATCTGATGACGGACCCGTAAGCTTGGTGTACAATCCGTCTGTAAGATAAGAATCCAGTGCATAAAAAGGATTGACAGCAGCCAGTACACCTACCAGCACTCCTGTCAGAACGGCTGTGACCGTATAGATATGCTTCTTCATACTCACTTTCATATATCCTGACTCCCCTTTATGCTACGATATGCCTGCTGTCTATAGCTTCTCTCCCATAAGCTCCATGACTTCCCTAAAGACCTTGCCGATGGAGTCATGAATGACCAGATCCGCCTGCCTGTCGGCATTAGTCTCACTTTTATTGATAAGCACAAGATGCCTGCCGTTAAAGTACTGTATAAGTCCGGCTGCCGGATATACCACAAGAGATGTACCGCCTATTATAAGGGTATCGGCTGCTTCTATGGCTTCTACGGAGCGATTGATGATATTCTGATCCAGACCCTCCTCATAGAGTACCACATCCGGCTTGACCCTGCCGCCGCACTTAGGACATGTGGGAACTCCCTCAGAGCCTAAGATGAACTTCTCATCATAGAACGCCTGACACTCTTCACAGTAATTGCGAAGTACGGAACCATGAAGCTCATATACAGTCTTAGAGCCCGCTGCCTGATGCAGTCCGTCTATATTCTGTGTGACTATCGCCTTAAGCTTACCCATCTGCTCAAGACGGGCCAGTGCCAGATGCGCTGCGTTGGGCTTGGCATCCGGATATATAAGCTTATCCTTGTAGAACTTGAAGAATTCCTCCGGATATCTCATATAGAAGGTATGGGATACCAACTGTTCCGGAGTGAAGTTGATCTTAAGCTTCTCATTCCACAGCCCGTTAGAACTCCTGAAATCCGGTATATCGGATTCCGTACTCACTCCGGCTCCGCCGAAGAATACGACATTATCGCTTTCTTTAAGTATATCCGCAAGCTCTCTTATCTCTTCCGACATTCCTTTACCCTCCTTCTTTTACAGTACACAAGCGTCCTGTTTCTGGTTGACATAACTATAGTTCGACATCTTAACTCTGCAATGCATCAACAGTTCTTATACTTCGGAACCCACATATTCCAGCCGTTGCTCCTGCGGTTCTCCTCCAGCTCGTCAAGCTTCTCTTCTATACGCGCCTTCACAAGCTCGCTTATCTCCTTAGTGGACATATCCGCATATTCTTCATAGTATATGGGGTCCATGAAGCATACCTGTGTAGTTACTTTTCGATAGGAATTATAGTCAAATGGCAGATGAGAGTCATACAACGCCACCGGGACTATGGGTACACCGGCATTTTTGGCTACCTTGAAGGCTCCGGGAAGGAAATCCTGAAGCTTATTGCCGTTATGTCTGTATCCTCCCTCCGGGAAATATATGAACCTCCTGCCGCCTTTCACATCCTCAGTCATCTGCTTGAGTGCCTTCACCTGCTTATGGAAATCCGTCCTGTCAAGCCTCACTCCGTCAACAAGGCTTATGACCTGATCCGCCAGCGGCATCTTCGAGCGTCCCGCATCCATGATGACAGAACACGGCTCCTTATGCGAATCCATTATCCCCAGCGCATCATACTTACCCTGATGGTTGGCATACATGACATATCCCCCGTCCTTGGGAAGCTTCTCCTCACCGTAGGATACCGTGGATATCCTGCCCCTCTTCTTCACATCATGTATTATATTAAGCGCAAGGGAGTACCTCTCATATTCATTGTACTTATCCCCATGCTTCACATAGTAATCCGCCTTAAGGATATAGTAGATGATCAAAAAGATCGAAAAACCGACCAGACAATAAAATCTAAGCATCCTGATTCCCCACAGCGCAGCTCAAGCCTTATGTCACAACTGCGCTTTCCTCTTATATATTTTACACTCGGTTTATTATATCATATATATTGCAGCAATACATATATCAATATTCTGTTAATTCCTTAATGACCTCTCCTGCGATGATAAGCCCTGCAACCGACGGCACAAAGGCTACGGAGCCCGGTGCCGGTCTTCCGGTATTGCCCTTAGTCTCCATGGTCTGCCCGGTCTCTGCAACCGGTGTGATGGGCTCCTCGGCAGAATACACACACTTAAGCGCCTTAATCCCCCTTTTCCTGCATTCGTGACGCATGACCTTGGCAAGTGGACAGATGCTCGTATCATATATATCAGCCACCTTAAGCTTCGTCGGATCGAGCTTATTGCCCGTTCCCATACACGATATTACGGGCACCCCGGCATCAAGCGCCTGCTCTATGATGGTAAGCTTACCCGTCACCGTATCTATGGCATCCACCACATAATCATACAGGGTAAAATCAAACTCATCTCTATTCTCCGGCAGATAGAAGGTCCTGTAGGCCCGTACCGAACAATCGGGATTGATATCCTTTATTCGCTCTGCCGCGACCTCCGTCTTGGGCATGCCCACCTTGCTTCTTGTGGCTATTATCTGTCTGTTGAGATTAGTTATGTCAACCACGTCATTGTCGATTATATCCAACGCTCCCACTCCGCTCCTTGCAAGTGCTTCAACCACATATCCGCCCACTCCGCCTATACCGAAGACGGCTATCCTTGAGCTTTTTAATTTTTCCATTGCCTCCGTCCCAAGCAAAAGCCCGGTACGAAGGAAAGCTTTAGAATTATCAGTCATTGACTTACCTACTTACAAGTTCACAAGCTTGTAAACTCCTCTATGCCTTTATTGCAGTCCATGTTCCTTTACCACAGTATACCATAAATGCGGGGAATGAATGCAGTTATCTATTGTAAACCTGTTTTATTTTCAGGTTGACAATTCCTTCAAAACCTATTACACTACTTCTGGTTCGGAAAATGAAATGGAGGATCGACGAATCTGATATTCGCCTCGCATTCCTCGCATATAATGCTCAACTTGGAGGATAATCATGACAAAAGACAATACTAACTCATCCGTTAATATCAGGGATATATGCTATATAGCTTTATTCACCGCACTGATAGCAGTGCTCGCACAGATAAGCATCCCTTTACCGGGCGGTGTTCCGCTTACGCTTCAGACCTTTGCCGTACCACTGGCAGGTCTGGTGCTCGGTTCTAAGAGAGGAACGATCGCATCCGCAGTCTATGTACTCTTAGGCGCTGTAGGCGTTCCGGTGTTCGCCGGCTTCGCAGGAGGTCTGGGTATAGTACTCGGAATGACAGGCGGATTCATAGTTTCCTTCCCTATTATGGCATTTCTCGCCGGACTTGCCATCAAGAAGAGTCTTAAGAGTCCTCTTCTCTGGCTCTGGCTTATACTCGGTGCTTTAGTCAATTATGTAATAGGTACGGTCTGGTTCATGGTCGTTGCGGGAAGCACTCTTCCTGCCGCTTTAGTAGCCTGTGTCATCCCCTTTATTCCTACAGCGATCATTAAGATCATCTTATCCGGCATCTTCGGCACGATGCTTCGCGGTATCTTAGTGAAGGCCGGTCTTTTGCAGATAAAATGAGTAACACGGCTAATAGACCCTCTTATACATCCGTCATACGTCTTCGCCCTCATCATCTGCTCTGTACACAGGGCTACAGCGGCAAAGGCTACAGTGATGATTTCGTCTCCGGGATGAGTGCCGTTACGGACAGGCTTCGTAATGATCCGGAGGTCGAGATAGAGATCACTTTTTCCTCAGACAATATCTGCACCGCCTGTCCGGCTAAGCTCGGCGAGGGACTCTGCGCCGATGATGCCAAGGTATTGCGATATGATGCGGCTGTTCGGGATATACTTGATCTTAAGGAGAAGCGCTACTCATATCATGAATTGATACGGCGGCTTGATGAATATCTGAACGCCTGCGAGGATGATAAGCGTCTTCGAAGTATCTGCGGAGACTGCAACTGGTATCCGGTAAGTGCGTGCAGCAAAAATATCCGTGAAGAAAAATACATACTATGACCCCTCTATATCTGCTATAATCAAAGCATGTCGTATATGTCATATTCCACGAAGGATCAGATCCTCGCCCTCTTAATGAGGGCAGGAGGCAATTACATATCCGGTGAAGAGGCAAGCAAGAGCATCGGCTTAAGCCGTGCGGCCGTTAA
Organism: Lachnospiraceae bacterium UBA3826; assembly: GCA_002393095.1. GTDB lineage: Bacteria > Bacillota > Clostridia > Lachnospirales > Lachnospiraceae > Colinaster. Next base: position 17,189 of record DGII01000026.1, read on the forward strand.
TACGGCTGTTCGCACTCTGCGTGGGGAAGGCTATGCCATCGAATCAGTCACCAACCGCGGATATCGTCTCACCGTGCAGCCGGACGTACTCACCACCGGCACTCTGCTTGCAGATCTGTCACCGGATCGCATGGATCATGTGATCTGTCTTCATGAGACGACCTCGACTAACAGTTATCTTATGGAACTTGCACAGCAGAATGCGCCTGACGGCCAGACTGTGATCGCTGAGATGCAGACAGAGGGAAGGGGCCGCACCGGAACGCACTTTGACTCACCCGAAGGCAAGGGTATCTACTTCTCTTATCTCATCCGTCCCGGATTCATAGAGGGTGAGTCTGCCTATGTCTCAGACTGGCGCTTTATCACCGAACGGATCGGAATATCTGTGTGCGATGTGATCCGGGACTTATGCGGAATTACCCCTGAGATAAGGGAGAATGCGCTCTTGATCAATGACCGTAAGTTCTGCGGAATTCTGACCCAGACAGATATGGAGGTTGAAAGCGGAATGATACGCACTCTTGTAGTCGGGATCGGTATCAATGTACACCAGACCGAATCGGAGCTTACTCATTCCCGTAGCATGACTTCCCTCGACATGACTTCTCTTGACATAGAGACAGGCCGGCTTAACAGCCGACCTGCTATTGTGACATCTCTTATTCATTCACTTGACAGGCTGCGTACCCCCACCCTCTGTACTCAGATTGGTCAACATTAAGATACTTCGGTTTGTACCCATATATAAAAATATATTCGTATCACTTAATTAATGTTATATTTTGCTTTCTTCTCATCATTAAGAGTTGCTCCGGGGAATTGCTTGCGAGCTTCTTCCATAAGTTTCTTGTAGTCCTTGTAATATGTCCTCTTGATCTCCATTCTGTTACGACTTAAGAGTATTGAGTTATTGTCCTTAAGGTAGAAGAGACCTTCATCGGCATATGCCACACAGCCATAGGAACCCGTCTCATATAACAGAAGTCCGTATCCGGTACACACTGCCATCAGATCACTGTCTTCATCGCATACTATATAATCCACTGTTGCGTATATATCCATTGTATTTATGAAAGATTTTGTATCCATATCCCAGACCCTTACTTTGTAGTCATCACCCTGCATCACTATATGTCTTCCGTCATCCGTGAAGTCCACAAATGCAGTAAGGTATGACTGTAACGGGATCTCTGCATATTTTTCCATACTGTGAGTATCTGCTACTCGCACATACCCGTCCTTACAGCACAGCGCCAGATACTTATTATCAGGGCTTAGTGCGATGAAATCCTTATCATAGCTGTTAGCCACTGTTATAAGCTTATCGTCTGCGAATTCCCTCCTCTTGTCACTTGCTATATCGAGCGCATACAGATTATCGCTGCCCTCTGATATATATAGGGTCTTGCCGTCATCGGACAGAATAGCCTTGCCGATAATCTTATCCATAGTACCTGAATAAATGCTCTTTCCCTCCACCAGATCGACTACATTAAGCTCTTTAAGTGCCCAGAAGACTCCCATCCTGCCATCGGGAGTAAGATAGGCACTGTATGAGTAATGATCAAAGCCATAGTCTTCGAGGCTTATCTTCCTCTCGCTCTTATTGTAAGGATCTATCTCCCATATACCGTTGCGATCCTGCACATATGCCTTATCCTTAAGAAGCCATGTGTTCTCTATGAATTCCGCCTTGTCAAAGGCATACAACTTCTCTCCGTCCATGTTGTTGAAGATAAGCGTAGTATATATATCCGTGGGACGAAGTGCATAGTACTTCGAATCCTCCGACATTGCATAGGGCATCATACGCTCGTCATAGGTGACATATTCCTCTAGGTCCGGTGCTTCATGCCATGTAAGTATATGTGCATCCGGTGAAGAATAAGAATCGAAGATGATCATATCGGGAAGAATGACTGCATCTCGCACGGTATCATTGGTATCAAAATTGTACTCCGAATATATCCTTCCTTCATTGAAGTCCACAAAATCTATACCACCCTGTCTGTATCCCACTCTTCCGAAGGAATTGGCGGAATTAAGTGACAGCATGGTCGCATCCCCCGGCAAAGTGAATGAGCTGACAAGCTGCCCTGTCTTCTCATCAATGGTAAAGGCTTCTGCCTCGAATGTCACGACTATATCGCTCTTATTCCCATCCTCTGTCGGATATGAATGTGCCTTGATCTTAGCCACGAATGTGAGCATATACTTGACATGCACATCCAGTTCCCTTATCCACAGCCTGTTGCCTTCCTTGTCAAAAAGCTCCGTAACTACATGGTTAACCCCCGTATCAAGTAGATCGTTATTGCATGTAACGACCGCATAATTGCCGTTATCCGTCGTACAGAAGTCAAGGAAGTAACCTTCCGTAAGACTTATATCCTTTGTCTCGTTATTCTTAGTATCATACAGTGTAAGTACCGTATGTGTCGTCTCAGAATCATAGTGTCCTACTGCGAAGATACCATTATCCTTATAATATCTGCCTTTATCCGTATACGAATAACCCGTCTGATTCTCCGATACGGAAGTCACCTTGCCGCTTCCGGCATCTACCATACTTATGCTGTCTCTGCATACGAGAACCACTCTTCCATCATTGTCACAGGCATCACATTGCTTGATCGTATCCTCTGACTGTATAGTATATATGACACTACCGTCATAATCATACTTAGTCAGCTCTTTTTCCGTGGCAACATATATACCTGTGGAATCAGCATCCGCACTCTTGACATTCACATAGTAATTGGACTCATTGACAGCCGGATCTATTCGGACCAGAAGCTCTCTGTCCTCTATACTCCATACATATACCCTGCTGCCGCTGTCGATGGTCACAAGCTTACTTGCGTCATCCGTCTTATTCATGTATGTCAGAGACAGGCTGTGAGTCAGATTCTTATCAAAGGTCATGTTGTTACCGTAGTCATACGCATACAACGCCTGACTTAAGGCGTATTCAGCCTCGGCTACATAAGGTCTGTCGTTACCCTCGGAGGGCAGAGCCTCCATAGCTACGAGCACAGCATCCTCCCTGTTGCCGGACTTAAGAAGCGACAGAGCTTCCTCAGCGTAGAATCTCGACTGGTTCTCCTGCTTGCCCTCATACTGTACCGTTATCTCATCAGCAAGCCTCGTCTTCTCATCTGCCAGAGCCGCCTTCTCATTAGCAAGCTGTGTCATCCTCTTAGCAATATTGGCATTATATATACCGAAGGCCGTACCTGCCACGGCTACAACCGCTGCTATGGATGATATTATCGTCACAAGCCGTCTTATTCGTCTCTCTCTGTCTCGCTGACGGAGATCATCATAAGTACAGCCTATGACCGGAGCCGCCAAACGCAAGAGCTCTGTCTTAAATTTAGTATTTCTTTCTTTTCTGTCTTCTCCTCTTACATCTGCGGCAAGGGGCTCGACGGGATTGCCGTTCTCATCCGTCAATAGCTGCGGAGGGAAGCTTTCATCCGGCTCGCCCTCTATGAGAACTGCCAGTACATGATTCCTGTCATGCATCTGTATGAAGGTCTCTATCTCCTTGCATACCCAGTATGATCCTGGCGTTCTTGGAGAACAGATTACTATCAGATACTCCGAGCCTTCAAGTGCCGCAGAGATATTGTCATCAAGATCACTTCCTATCGGAAGCTCCTCCTGATCCCTGAATACTCTCCCGACCTTCTTCTTGCCGGTCTTCCTCTGTACCGAAGCCGGAATATGATATGTCTCAAGTCCTGTATGGACCTTCTTGGCTATCTCCATATCCAGTTCCGAATGTCTGTAACTTATGAATGCAGCATATCTCATACTCTTATTATCTCCTGTCTCTTCCTGATCTTCTCCCTTATCCTAGAGCATCATATCATCCAGTGCCGATACCGCATCTGCCCCTGCTCTTGCTCTGGCTATAAGCATAGCCTTAAGCTGAACCTTCCTTGTATCCGGGTCCTCTATCATCCTAAGTATCGTCTCTCTGTCAGGTTCGACCACGGACATATATATATCTGTATAGTCCGTCTTATCATCACAGTCATCCCTGATATAGCGCCAGGCATAGTCGTTCTTACAACCATATGCCCGCTCTCTTATATAAGACACTATCTTATCCCTGTTGATCCGGCTTAGATGGTCGTCGTACTTAAGCCTTAGGAAGCAGAGTTCACACTTTTTTTTCGCAATACTTAACATATGGCTGTTATCCGTAACCGACATCTCTCCGTCCACAGATGGCACACCATCATAGGAGATATCCTCCTCGCCTCCCATAGCAAGGCTCCTTACCCCATAGTTGTCATCACTGCCAAGCATAGACATAAGGCTTATATCCCACTTCTCATACCAGAAGCCTTCGCCTATATCATCCGCCCTCAGAAGATGCTCGGCAGACATGAGATTTACTGCCGCTGCAAGAAGCTTAGACAAGCCCTCTCCGGCTTCGTCAAAGGCTATCTTCGTAAGGCTGCTGCAGCCCTCGAACACACCCTTGCCGAATATATCTCCTCTTGGTGCTCCTCCTATACTTACCGTACAGAGATTCTCGCACATTGAGAAGCAATAATCGCCAAGCTCTTCTATACTCTCAGGTATACTTACGCTTCTAAGCGTCCTGCAGCACAGAAAAGTCTTCTTCTCAATTGCTCTTATCCTGTGCTCTCCTGCTATATCAAGGACGGCATCCGTGCCCTTATAGCCCGTGATTGCCACGCCGTCCTCTTTCTCTATATATTCAAGTTCATAATCTCCCGTCTTAAGCTCTCCTTCCTGTCTCCTACCATAAGCAGGGCATTATACTTCTCATATATATCCGATCCAAATGTAGCGAAAAACTGTGCACTGTCTCTATTAAGCGTAAGCTCCGTTACAAGCAGCAGCATCTCATTGGATTCCTCTCCGAATACATCAGCCATAGCTTCAAAGAGATGCTCCATACGTCCCTGTTCATCGCCTACCCTCTCCTTAAGAACCGTCACTCTGCCGTTATAGAAGGTCTTCACCATGTCTGCCGCCTGTTCCGGATTCTGTGCCATGTAGCTTAACAGCTCCTTATAGAATGCGATCTTGGTCTTCTCCCTTGTCTTATCCGCTGTGGTAAGATTCCCTGCCTTCTTCTTGGCATCTATTACTTTCTCCGCCGCAGATATAAGCTTACCCACATATGCCCTTGCATCTTCTTCACCTGATGCAAGCTTCATAACAGCGCCCCTTACCTCCTTAATGACATCCGAGGTACGCATTATATCCTTAGTCTCTGCCTTGACAACATCAGCCAAAAGTCCGGTGAGCGCCAGCCTCTCATCGACAGATGCAGCCCTTGCCTCGTCTGCGAAGCGTTCCTCCGTTCCACCTGTGAATATTGCCTCCATATCATACTTCTTCTTATACTTATTATACAGCTCATAGTAGGCTGTAAACTCCCTGACTATGGTCTCATTCTTGATATATTGACCTATTAGGCTCTCCGATACCTTCTTATCACTCTCCTCATATAGCTTTATCATGTCCGAGATATCCTCCCAGCCTCTGGCCGTCACATAATTCTTGCCATATGCCGTAGTCTCCACTCCGTAGAAGTATTCCCTGTTGGAATCAAGGAAATTAAGTATTGCTCCGTGCAGAGATACCTCGGATGCGTATCTTTTCCATGCCGGATAGTCCGCCTCCACTTCTATTACCTTAAGTCTGTCAAGAGTTACTACATCGAACTCTCTGACTGCCTTATTAAATTCCGGCGGATTACCCGCAGTGACTATGACCCAGCCTTCTGGCACCGTATGCTTGCCGAATACCTTGTACTGAAGGAACTGAAGCATCGAAGGGTAGAGGGTCTCTGATACACAGTTGATCTCATCTAAGAAAAGGATACCCTCTCTTACTCCGCTTTCCTCCATGGTATCGTATATGGAGGCGATTATCTCACTCATCGTATATTCGGATACACTGTATACGGTTTTGCCGTAGTCCTTCTCCTTGATAAAAGGAAGGCCAAGCGCCGACTGCCTCGTATGGTGTGTCATGGAATAGCTCACAAGGGCGATATTAAGCTCGGATGCTATCTGGCTCATGATAGCGGTCTTACCTATTCCGGGAGCGCCAAGTAAGAATACGGGACGCTGTCTTACAACAGGTATCCTGTAATCCCCGTATTCATCCTTCTTAAGATACAGCTCCACTGTATCCTTAATATAATCCTTAGCTTCTGCTATGTTCATTCCGTATCCTCCATCACTACCTTAATCGCCCATCCCGGCACCGGCATCCTGTATTCGTCCTCGCTGTCGAAGACGAAGAGCGTATCATAATCCGGCGGACTCTCAGGATATATCCCGTAGCCATCCGTGAAGTATATAAGCCCCTTAAGCTTCTGTATCTTATTCTCTCTCTTAAGCTCCTCTACATAGGCGAATACAGGTCTGTAGTCCGTAGCTCCATAGCCTCTTATATGGAAATTCTTCGATACTTCCTTAAGCTCGTTCTTAGACTCTATGACTGTGTCTGATGTGACACGTGCGTCACATTGCACTATATGAATGTTCAGCTTCTCTGACAGCGAGACGGACTTGGATAATATGTCATAGGTCCGATCTAAGAAGCCCTCAACCTTCTTACCTCTGACGGAAGCCGATGTATCTATGGCTATCACGAAGTCCCTTATGCGCTTCTCCTCGGCATATTCAAGAGGCTCTATAAGGGGCATGTTGCCGTAGTTACTTAGTCCGTACATATAATATATATAGTCGAACTCATCCGGATTGACACGTATCTCTTCGCTCATTACGGCGAATCTGCTAAGAATCGCATCATAATCATAGTGCTTTCTGGTACTCTCCTTAAGATTAGCCAATATTGTCTCTGACCCTGTTATATCCTTGGAAAAAGACTTAAGCTCTGCCTTGACTCTCTCTGCGATCTTCTTCCAGTCCTCCCCTGTAAGTATCTCTCTCGGCTCATCCTTATAGCTTATCCTTGGTCTGTGGGTATCGAATGCGAAGAGCTTCGCATACTTTTCTTCCGAATCCTTGGATATACCTCCCACCATGAATTCTCTGTAGATAGCTTCCGCCGTAAGAACAGGCACCCACTTCGCCAGACGGTTAAGGATTATCCTCTCCTCACCATCCCTAAGAAGCGCAGACTCCGGTATGTCCATACCAAGGATCATATTCTCCACGGCGATGTCCGTTGCTATACTCCAGTACTTCTCCTCTGTCTTGTCGAATCTGTACGGATGAAGCAGTATACCGTGTAACAGTATGTGCAAAAGTAGTCTCAGAACATATGCTGACTCCTCCATATAGTCGGCAAGCAGTACATAGGGATCATATATAAGACTCCTCCCATCGAATACATAACCCTTTGTTCCCATGACACTTCTAAATTCTACCTTGGAAAGCGCCGTATCGAAGAAGCGCAGCCTGACCGTGATGGTATCTCTTGCAAGGCTTAATACTCTTCCCGCATATTCTGTTATCGTCCTCTCATCTGTCATTACATTCTCCGACCGGTACGGCTGCTGCATCTGTTGACCATAAGACATTGCTAGTCCTCACTGTATGTCTTAAGGAAGATATCTCTGGCTATTACATATATGTCCGAGGGATCATCTGCTCTGACAGCCAGATAGTCACCTTCTGTTCCCAGATAGTACTTATCCGGGTCCCACATGGTGAATATCTTGACACGATGATCAAGCTCTCTTGCATATATGCCCGCCCCGCCTGTTGCTACGCATGTATCGGCGAAGGGCAAGAGGCTTATCCTTTCACCGGTCTGGATATTGGTGACCTTGGGAGAATAGTCGGAAGGATATACATATTCATCATCCGACAGTCTGTATCCGGCATTAAACTTATCTCTGCCTGTGGGATATATCTCACCATCCACTCCTATGATTATGACAAGATTGTCATCTATCGTGACATCCACATCTCCCTCAAGCGTTCTGATCATTATCTCAGTTCCAACAGGTGCAAGCTCCTGTCCGATCACATATCCTACCGTTACCTCATGCTTGGTGTAATGCTTAAGCTTCGATATATCCTCCATATGCTCACCCGCATAGATGATCTGTGTGTTATCGAAGTAAGAGCACATCCTGTCATCTAAGAATCGTCTGATCTCATCGCTCTCATAGACTATGCCACCCTGTATCAGCAGATCCTTCTTAAGCAGCCCGCCTGCCTTGACCAGATGACCGCCGCCACCGCCAAAGCCTTGTGTTATATAAGCTGCAAGCTCACTTGCCTTAACCTCCTTGATACAGCTCCTTACCGATATCTTGATACCAAAATCAAGAAGACTGTATACCAGACAGCAATTAACACTGTCCACCTCAAGCAACATATCACTTATGATACCGAGAATATTGGGATCACAGGGCTTGGCTTCTACAAGAGCATAGCTCTTACTCTCATTATAATGAGCATGCTTCAGAGCGTCTCCCGCTATCACAAGCTCTTCTCTTGATATATTGGAATTCTTGAAAAGAATGATATCTGTATGTCTTGGCTTGGCTATATCCCGTAAATCCTTATCAGAAGGATGAGATACTTCAGCAAAACCACCCGTATCAGTCATAAGACCGTAGTACAGAGCTGTGGCCAAGTCGGTATCCTCATTGATATCGATACCCTCCTGTAATAAAAGCTCATACATTACAGTAGCACAGGAGCCGTAATTGCTCCTTACCTCGGATAACGATGGTAAAGGTCCCGATACCTGATGATGATCTATCACTGCAATCGTATCCGCCTCGAATCTCGTAACATTACTCTCACCATACTGACAATCCACGGTTATGAGCAGCTCCGGCTTATCAAGCCTGGTCGTATACTCAGCCTCTATATTGAGATTATCCTTCATCAACACCAGATTGCTCTTACTTACGGGAGCTCTTCCGCCGTAGATAAATCTTGCCTTTTTTCCCTGTCTGGTAAAATACCACTTAAGCGCATAACCACTGGCCAGCGCATCCGCATCCGGATTGTCGTGACACTGTATGACTATATCGTTAAATCTGTTGAAGTCTCGCAGAGCTAATGACATATATCTCTCCTTTCACAATACTTCTCCTACATATGGATAACTAATCCTGTTCAAAAAGCTGTGTACTGAAGTATCTCTCACCTGTATCCGGCAGTACCGTCACCACCGTCTTACCCTTACCAAGCTTTTTTGCAAGTCTTAAGGCCGCAGTTACGTTAGTTCCCGATGATATCCCGCATAGTATCCCCTCACATCTGATCAGCTTCTTAGAGGTCTCTATGGCATCCTCATCCGTCACTATATCTATGTGAGAATAGATATTCGTATTGAGATTATCAGGTATGATACCGTCACCTATGCCCATCTGCAGGTGAGTCCCTATACTTCCGCCTGAGAGTATAGCGGCATTCTCAGGTTCCACTGCCCATATCTCTATATCCGGATACTGATTCTTAAGTGTCTCGCCTATGCCGGATATGGTTCCTCCTGTTCCGATACCTGAGCAGAATCCGTCAATCTTCTTGCCTACCTGCTCTAATATCTCAAGCGCCGTGTGATACTTGTGTACCAGTGGATTGTCCTTATTGGTGAACTGCTGCGGCACCCAGACACGCGGGTCTTTCTGCTCCATATCCAGAGCTGTCTTAAGACATTCGTCCATACACTTGCCTATATCTCCGGCATCATGTATGAGTACAAGCTCCGCACCGTATCCTTTGATCAGCTTCCTTCTCTCTTCGGATACTGAATCCGGCATGATTATCCTTACATGGTATCCCTTGACTGCCCCTATAAGTGCAAGACCTATACCCTGATTGCCGCTGGTAGGCTCGACAATTATGGTATCAGGCTTAATGATGCCTCTCTTCTCAGCCTCCGTGATCATATTGTAGGCTGTCCTTGTCTTGATCGAACCGCCTATGTTCACACCCTCGTATTTGACCAGAACCTCTGCGGAGTCCTCCGGAACCATCTTGGATGAGAGTCTTATTATGGGCGTATGTCCTATTGCTTCTAATACATTGGAGTAGATCATTTCTCATTCCTTCCTGTTATTATATTTATTCTTACAACAAACTGACCTTGCTGTCATATATGGTATGTTAATCGCTGTTGATACAGTATCACTTCCTGACTACCGGGAATTCGAAATATGTATCAGGGTACGGCTCATCCTTCAGGGTAAAATGCCACCACTCACAGTCTATCGGCAAGAATCCGTTCTGCAGCATCATATCCCTAAGCAGCATCCTGTTGGAATATTGCTCTTCGGTGATTCCCTTATAATCCGGATGCGAGACCTCACTGAAGAAGTCAAAGGGGCTCCCCATATCAACTTCCTTACCTGTCTTCATGTAAAGAAGTGTCAGGTCGATGGTGCTTCCTCTGCTGTGGCTTGATTTGCCTGCTATATACCCCTTCTTAAAAAGCTCCTGCTTCTCAAGCTCCGGATAGAAGAATGGCTTCATCCTCTGGTCGAGGTCCTCTACGCCCCAGAGTACGAAGTGCCTGACCGCACACGCCGGTCTGTATGCATCGAATACCTTGAGTCGATATCCCATTACGCTCGCTCGATTGGCAACAGCCTTAAGCGCTCTTGCTGCCTCTATAGTAGCTAACGCACACGGCTCCTCATATCCGTCTATCCTGTCTCCTATGAAATTATATGTTGAAAAGTAACGTATCTCCTGTATGATGGACGGAACATAATCCGACAAAAGCACAAATCCCGATGAATCGTTAGTCACCATATCCTTATATTTATCTTCGCTCATCTTCTCTTATACACCCATCCGCTTACGCTTATCTCCATGTGCGGCACTGTGCATGACACTAAGCCGAATATCATATCCTCCATCACTTCAGCCTCTCTGCCAGGATGTACACATGTACTGGAATTATAGCATAAATCGAGCCTGTTTCATATGGTATTCCCTATATTGACAGAATGTCAATTGCAAGGATGAGGATAAAAAAAACTCGGAAAAGCTTAATAATAGCTATTCCGAGATTTTAATGACGAGGTGACTGCCGGATTTGAACCGGCGATCAGGGAGTTGCAGTCCCACGCCTTACCACTTGGCTAAGTCACCAAATACTTACTATCTGTGAAATTCCCTGCGTAAGCAGTTGGAATTCCAATTGTATGACTCCGACGGGAATTGAACCCGTGTTACCGCCGTGAAAGGGC
>DGII01000026.1:28417-28809 GCA_002393095.1 Lachnospiraceae bacterium UBA3826
CGCCGTGAAAGGGCGATGTCTTAACCTCTTGACCACGGAGCCGAAAATCACTGATTCAATTCTGATGGAATTTCGCCATCGGACGTTTCACCGCCAGGTGAAACGTAGGAATCGTAGTGATTCTTGGCGAAACTGCCTTTGCAGTGAGCCTCTAGAATCACTTGATTCTAGCTCCCCGAGTTGGGTTTGAACCAACGACCCTCCGGTTAACAGCCGGATGCTCTACCGCTGAGCTATCGAGGACTACGTTGCGCTTTTTCTAGGTTTGCAAAAGACGCAAACCAAGAAAAACCTGCATCCGTCCGTAGCCACTTCGTGGCTACTCAATGGGAACCTGATGTTCCGCAAAAATCGAACACTGAATGATCAAATACTTATTGGTTAAGCTTTCG
>DGII01000162.1 GCA_002393095.1 Lachnospiraceae bacterium UBA3826
GGTGATACAATGGGTAAATATCACCCTCACGGTGACAGCTCAATATACGGTGCTTTAGTCAATATGGCACAGGATTGGAACTTCAGATATCCTCTTGTGGACGGACACGGTAATTTCGGTTCCGTAGACGGTGACGGTGCCGCAGCAATGCGATATACCGAGGCAAGATTATCTAAGATATCAATGGAGATGCTCGCCGATATTAATAAGGATACGGTTGATTTTGTACCCAACTTCGACGAGACTGAAAAAGAACCTGTTGTTCTGCCAAGTAAATATCCCAATCTTTTAGTCAATGGTACTACAGGTATTGCAGTTGGTATGGCTACCAATATTCCTCCTCATAATCTTAGGGAAGTGGTATCTGCCGTTGCCAAGATAATAGATAATAAGATAGAAGAAGACAGGGATACGGAGATAGAGGAGATACTGCCTCTTGTTAAGGCTCCTGATTTTCCCACCGGAGGTATCATCCTCGGAACAAGAGCCGTAGAGGAAGCGTACAGGACAGGACGTGCCAAGATCAAGGTCCGTGCGGTATGTAATATAGAGACCATGGAGAACGGTAAGTCCAGGATCATAGTAACCGAGCTTCCTTATATGGTCAATAAGGCAAGACTTATAGAGAAGATAGCCGAGCTCCATAAGGAGAAAAGAATAGACGGTATTACTGACCTTCGTGATGAATCGGACAGAGAGGGTATGCGTATCGTCATAGAGCTTCGTAAGGATGTTAATGCCAATGTGCTTCTTAATAAGCTCTATAAGCACACACAGCTTCAGGACACCTTCGGCGTGATCATGCTCGCACTTGTGGGTAATCAGCCTAAGGTCATGAGTCTTCTTGATATGCTTAAGTATTATATCAAGCATCAGGAGGATGTACTTACAAGACGTACTAAATATGACCTTAACAAAGCAGAGGAAAGAGATCATATTTTACAGGGATTGCTCATTGCCTTAGACAATATAGATGAAGTCATTCATATAATGAGAAGCTCCAAGACTACTCAGGAAGCTAAGGACAGATTGATAGAGAGGTTCGGATTATCGGATGCACAGGCACAGGCTATAGCCGATATGAGACTGAGACAGTTGACGGGTCTTGAATCGGAGAAGATAGAGGCCGAGCATCAGGAGCTTTTACAGAAGATAAAGGAATTGAAGGAGATACTTGCAGATAAGAAGGTCTTACTTGGTGTTATCAGGGATGAGATGAATGAGACTGCCGCAAAATACGGTGATGACAGGCGTACCAAGATAGGCTTTGATGATGATGATATCTCAATAGAGGATATGATCACTGATGAGAATGTAGTCATAGCAATGACTAATCTCGGTTATATCAAGCGTATGACCATGGATAATTTCCATGTACAGAACAGAGGCGGTAAGGGCATTAAGGGTATGTCCACTATACAGGATGACTATATTGAAGATCTGCTTATGACCAATACCCATAATGATGTGATGTTCTATACCAATATGGGCAGAGTATACAGACTGCGCGCATATGAGATACCGGAAGCCGGCAGGACCGCAAGAGGCACTGCTATAATCAATCTCTTACAGCTTAATCCGGATGAGAAGATATCTGCGATGATACCGCTTACAAGTATAGAGAATAATAAGAACCTCTTCTTCTGTACCAAGAAGGGTATAGTTAAGAAGACATCCATACAGGAATTCGCCAATATCCGTAAGAACGGACTTATAGCCATCAATATCGCTGAGGATGATGAGTTAATAGATGTTAAGACCACTGACAGTGAGAATACCATATTCATCGTCACCAAGAATGCCATGTGCATCCAGTTCAAGGAGAAGGAAATCAGAGGCACGGGCCGTAATACTATGGGTGTTAAGGCCATTACACTTAGCAAGGATGATGAAGTAGTCGGTATGCAGATCGATACGCAGGGTGATTCTCTCTTACTTGTTACCGAGAATGGTATAGGCAAGAGAACCTCCCTTGATAAGTTCAGACTGCAGAAGCGCGGAGGTAAGGGATTACGCTGTTACAAGATAACCGACAAGACCGGCTGTATAGTCGGAGTGAAGGCGGTTAATGACGATCACGAGATTATGATGATCACTACGGAGGGTATCATCATACAGATCCGTATGTCTGATATAAGAGAGCTTGGAAGGATCACAACAGGCGTAAAGCTTATGAATCTTGAGGATGATGTCAAGATTGCCAAGATAGCTAAGGTACGTGACAAGGTACAGGATGATGACGGTATGGAAGTCGATCTGCCGGATGAAGGATATGAGGATGGTTATGAATCCGAAGCGGATTCGGAAGAAGGATCGGAGGATTTATAGGATATAGGATATGAACTGGAAAGACCTGCTTTGTGAAGAAAGAATACGACAATTCACCAAAAGTACCACGTCTAATGACCTGCGCACTGAATTTGAAAAGGATTATCACAGAATAATCGGCAGCGCCGCATTCAGAAGGTTACAGGATAAGACACAGGTATTTCCGCTTGATAAGAGTGATTATGTAAGAACCAGACTTACACATTCCCTTGAGGTGAGCTCCTTTGCCAAGTCACTTGGCCAGAGTGTGGGACAGAAGATCATAGATAAGGAACTGGATCGTGACTTCGGATATAAACAGAAGGATCATATATGCAATATACTGCAATGTGCCGGTCTAATACATGACATAGGTAATCCGCCCTTCGGTCATTACGGAGAGGGTGTGATACAGAGCTGGTTTAAGGATAATCTGCCTGTACTTACATATAACGGTTCACCTGTTACGGATATTCTGACTAAACAGCAACAGAATGATTTCTATCATTTCGAGGGTAATACTCAGGCGCTCAGAGTTGTAACCAAGCTGCACTTCCTTGTGGATGAGCACGGAATGAATCTGACCAAGGCGTTGCTTGGAACCATAATTAAGTATCCGGTTGCTTCCACAGAGGTTAAGTCCGTACCCGGAGATATCAGATGTAAGAAGATGGGATATTTCTATGCTGATAAGGATATCTTCGATGACATACAGAGAAGTACAGGTACGAACGGCAGGAGATATCCGCTTACATACCTGCTCGAAGCAGCGGATGATATCGCTTACAAGACAGCGGATATTGAGGATGCTATCAAGAAGGGCAAACTTACGGTCAGACTCCTTGCAGAAGAGCTTGAGCAGAGGCTTGGACCTGCAAGCAGCGGAGCAACAAAAGGCAATAAATATGTCGATGAGCTTTTAAGAAAGTATGACAAAGCAGTCGGAATCAATCATATGCATCCGGATATGTATGCGATACAGAACTGGTCGGTATTCATGCAGGGTAAGGCACTTTTTGCCGTAAGTGACAGCTTCATAGATCATTATGATAAGCTGATGAATGGCGAATATAATAACGACCTGTTCGCCGGAACTGAAGTGGATGATGTGATGAGGGCTCTGGGAGATATAGCATATAAGTATGTATTCTCTTCAAGGTCCATATATAAGCTTGAAGTGGCAGCCGACACAATATTCAATTTCCTGCTTAACAGATTCGTCAGGGCTTCCATATATTATGACACAGATGTCACATTATCCGATCTTGATAAGAGACTTATGGATCTGGTATCGAGAGATTATAAGAAGATATACGAAATATACAGTAAGGACAGATCTGAGAATACCAGACTGTACTTAAGATTATTGCTGATAACGGATTATATATGCGGTATGACTGACAGCTATGCCAAGAATCTGTATCAGGAGCTTAACGGAATACAATAATACATATAGAAAAGAGGTCTTATATAATGGAAGCGTACAGTATACTGAGGGATTTGGCTATCATTGTGATAGCTGCTAAACTCTGCGGTCTGCTTGCGAGAAAATGTAAAGCACCACAAGTAGTAGGTGAGATAATAGCCGGTCTGTTGATTGGGCCGTGTGTCTTAGGTCTGGTATCACAGACGGATTTTATCAGCCAGATGGCTGAGATAGGTGTGATACTTCTGATGTTCGAGGCGGGATTGGAGACGGACCTTAAGGAATTGATGAAGACCGGACCGATAGCCTTTCTGATAGCATGTTCAGGTGTCTTTGTGCCTCTTGTGGGCGGAACGCTTTTGTATATGGGCTTCTACGGAGCTTCTCCATGGGGAAGCGAGAGCTTCTACAGAGCAGTATTCATCGGTGTTATCATGACAGCCACCAGTGTCAGTATCACGGTACAGACACTAAGAGAGTTAGGCAAGCTAAGGGGCAAAGTCGGTACGACGATCTTAAGTGCGGCTATCATAGATGATGTTATAGGAATAGTAGTCTTAACCTTTGTAATTGGCTTTAAGAATCCGGATAATAAGCCGGTATCCGTAATTATAAGCACGGTTTTATTCTTTGTATTCGCTATCATAATCGGATTTATATCGTATAAGGTATTCAAATGGATGGATAATAAATATCCCCACACCAGAAGGATACCTATTGCCGGCCTTGCATACTGTCTGGCACTTAGCTATATAGCCGAGAGATACTTCGGCATAGCCGATATCACCGGAGCATATGTTGCGGGTATAATCCTTTGCTCCATTAAGGATTCGGATTATATCGCAAGGAAGATGGATGTCAATTCGTATATGCTCTTTGGACCTATATTTTTTGCCAGTATAGGACTTAAGACCAATATAGCAGGTCTGTCGGGAGAGATAATGCTTTTTTCGCTGGGGTTTGTCCTTACAGCGCTTATATGCAAGATAATCGGTTGCGGACTTATGGCCAGAGTATGCCGCTTCAATATGTCGGATTCACTTAAGATAGGTATAGGAATGATGACAAGGGGAGAGGTTGCCCTTATCGTATCTCAGAAGGGACTGTCCGTGGGAATGATGGATGATGTGTATTTCACTGCCGTTATACTGCTTATAATAGTATCATCTATAACCACTCCTATATTACTTAAGCTTATATATGCGAAGGAAGATGCCGGAGAAGCTTCAAGAGATCATGAAGCCTTCCTGTATAAGAAAGAAAAGGATGAATAATCTAAGCGAAGAACAAAAGCATATAAGGCGAAAAAGAATACAGAGAGCCAGAAAGATAAGGAGCGTGATCTCAACTCTTCTTGTATTGTGCCTGATAGTATCGATAGGCGTGGCAGTCTGCTATATGTTCCTATACAGGCAGGCTCTTAGGGATTACGATCAAAAGGCAAAAGAGCTTGAAAGCCTGAAAAGTGAGATAGAATCCGGAGCATATATTACTGCCGAGGAAGCCGAATATCTGTCAAGTAATGCCGTGAATAAAGCCATAGAAGAGCAGGATGAAGAATTGGCAGGTAATATCGAGGAGGATTATAAGGCTTTAATAAAGGAATACATGGAAGAGGGCAAGACTCTAAGTATGCTGGAAAATGTATTCCCTGAAAATATAGTTGTTCCGGATACCGGAGGCTACAGGTTCTTCGATATCGACTATGACCTTAATATGAGTGAGGTGGATTATTCTGCCATAGAGTATCCGGTTAAAAATGAGGAAACCGGTAAATACGAGGGCGAAGCATATTATTCCGTAGACGGGACAGAAGCTAAGAAGGGCGTGGATGTATCAAGCTTTCAGGGTGATATAGACTGGAACAAGGTCAAAAATGACGGTGTGGAATATGCCTTTATAAGACTTGGATACAGGGGATACGAGTCGGGTAAGATAGTCAACGACAATAAGTATGAAGACAATATAACAGGCTGCAATGAAGCCGGCCTTGATTGCGGAGTATACTTTTTTACCGAAGCTCTGAATGCAGAAGAGGGAAAAGAGGAAGCTGAATTCGTTCTGGAATGTCTGGAGGAGCATCACATAGAGATGCCGATAGTGATAGATGTGGAGCAATCAGCCAATGTCAGTAAAAGCAGAACCAGGGATCTCACGGCGCAGGACAGGACAGAGGCGGTTATCGCATTCTGTGAAAGGATAAAGCAGGACGGATATACCCCGATGATATACGGCAACCTTAAGAGTATGCTGATAATGCTTGATTTTGAGAGACTGGAGGAGTATGACAAGTGGTTCGCATATTATCATTATCCTTTGAGATTCCCATATAAGCACAAGATATGGCAATATACGGCATCGGGAAAGGTAGACGGAATCAGGGGAGATGCGGATCTTAATCTGATGTTCTACTAACGGGCTGTAAAGATATAGTGTTTCTGATTGATACAGAGAGGCAACACAAGATATGAAAAAGATAGTTCTTACAGGCGGTGGTACCGCGGGGCATGTGACACCCAATATAGCGCTTATTCCGGCTCTTAAGGAAAAGGGCTATGATATTACATATATAGGTTCATATAGCGGTATCGAGAAGCAGCTTATAGAGGACATAGGTATTCCCTACTTCGGTATAGCCACGGGGAAGCTCAGAAGATATTTCGATCTTAAGAATTTTTCCGATATATTCAATGTCCTTAAGGGATATAGGGAGTCCAAGGAGCTTCTTAAGAGGATATCACCCGATGTGGTATTCTCAAAGGGCGGGTTCGTAGCCGTACCTGTTGTCAGAGCAGCAGGTAAGCTTGGTATCCCCTGCGTGATCCATGAATCCGATATGACACCGGGACTGGCCAATAAGCTGTGCATACCTGTAGCCAAAAAGATATGCTGCAACTTTCCCGAAACACTTGAGCATATGCCTAAGGATAAAGCCTTCCTTACCGGTTCTCCCATAAGAAGCGAGCTTACAAAAGGAAGCAAAGAAGAGGGACTTAAATTCACCGGACTAGACGGTAAGAAGCCCATCCTTATGATCATAGGGGGCTCGCAGGGAGCACAAAGCGTCAATGAGACAGTAAGGGAATCCCTGCCGAAGCTTCAGTCCGTCTTCGATGTGGTACATATCTGCGGCAAGGATAAGGTAGATAATATGATGCTTGGTATAGATGGATATAAGCAGTACGAGTATATCAAGGAAGAGCTTAAGGATATATTCGCAATGGCGGATATAGTGATATCGAGGGCAGGAGCAAACGCGATATGTGAGATATTAGAGCTTAAGAAGCCCAATGTGTTGATCCCGTTGCAGTCAGGCAGCCGGGGGGATCAGGTGCTTAATGCGGAATCCTTTGCCACAAGCGGGTTTTCGGAGGTAATAAGAGAGGATGCCTTAGATCCGTCCATGCTCGTAGAGACGGTTATGAAGGTATATAATGACAGAGATAAGTATATTGCCAATATGAGTAAGCGTATGGAGCTTAAGCCGATTGACAGGATCATCGGGCTCATAGAGGAGACAGTCGGTTGATAATAAGATAAAGGAGGAGGAAGTAATGAATAATGTTTATGTACCAAGACCCGGTATGGTTCCGGTCAGAGACGGGCAGGATGGCAATGTGACACAACCGTCATACAGTGTGCAGAACCCACAGGCATCTGCTGGAGCAACTGCCGGTGGAACAACCGGAACATACGGTATGGGAACAACTGCTAAGAGAAAAAAGGAAAAGACGGAGAAGCTTTCGACATATGGATTATATACCCTTGTATATGCCATATTCACTGCATTTTGCCTGTATAAAAATGCCAGAGGGATCACATTCCCGTTTTTTGCTCTTTCAACGATAGTATATGCCGATCTCTGTCTGCGCAGAATGGAAGGTAAATGGCAGAAGAGGGATATGTGGTATCCGATAGCTATCGTACTTTTGGGTGTGAGTGTATTCCTGACGGAAGATAAGCAGATGACAGGGCTGGCCAAGTGGACCATATTCATCCTGATAGGAGTATACAGTCTGCATATCCTGTATGATGAGACGGAATGGAAGTTCATGAGATATATACAGGCGATGGTACAGCTTATCGGCGGAAGTATAGAGAATATACCGTCTGCATATACCGACAGTATGATATTCTTCAAAAAGCGCAAGGAAGAGAGAGCTCATGATAATGCAGAGGCAGAAGCTCCTCTTAGCGAAGAAACTAACGGTAATATAACGGATGGGGAGGTTCAGGCACCTGTCCGTAAAAAAAAGGAAAGCAAGCTTATATATGTAGGTATAGGAATACTGGTATCCATACCGCTTGTTATAGTCATAGTATCTCTGTTATGTAAGGCAGATGCAGTCTTCAAGGAAGCGGTGGACAGGATCATTGAACTGATAGATCTTGAGAATATAGTCGGAGTCCTGCTTACTATTATCGCAGCCTTTACCATTGCTTACGCATACATCAGATACCTTGATGAGAGAAGTATCAGGATAGATGATAAGGAGCACCATGTGTATGAGCCTGTGCTTGCCATTACAGTAACATCCATTATCACAGTAATATATCTGTTCTTCTGCGGTATTCAGGTTGTGTACTTAACCTTCGGTAATAACCTTAAGCTTCCGGAGGGATATACCTATGCCAAGTACGCACACGAGGGCTTTTATGAGCTCCTGGTGGTATGTATACTTAATCTGATAATAGTACTTGTGGCATCGTATTTCTTCGGAGAGAGTACTGCGCTTAAGGTGATACTGACTGTAATATGTGCATGTACATACATAATGATGGCATCAAGTGCATACAGGATGTGTATGTATGTCGGTGAATATGACCTTACAAGGCTCAGGGTATATGTCCTGTATGGTCTGCTGGTGCTCGCCATATTGATGATAGGTGTGATAGCTTATATATACAGGGAGAGCTTCCCTCTTTTCAGATACGGCATAGCAGTGATGACAGTGGCCGTCATAATCCTTGTATATTCGCATCCGACAGCACTTATCGCAAGCTATAATATCCGACAGATGACCGATAAGCACGGATTGGTGGATATCAGACACTTAAGAGAGCTTGGCGCTGATGCGATACCCGTAATACTTAAGAACTTCGATGAGCTCTATGAATATGAGCTGGCTCATGATACGGATGGCAGGATCAACGACTATGATTACGACGAGGATGACTACTATTACAGCAAAAGATCCCAGATGGGCCGTTTCTATGATGATTACTTCGGTAAGAATGCGGATGAAGAGGACTATGATTGTCCTCTGTATGATATGAGCTTCAGATCCTTTAATCTTTCCAAGTTCTTAGCCCGCAGAGCTTATGAAGCAACGGAGGATAAGTATAGTACGGAGGGCAGCTATTGGAAGGACATGAAGGATAATTATATAAAAGAGAATAAATACAAGGGCGAATCAGTATAGACTATTGGATTAAAGACGGTTCTTATGATATTATGATTACTTATAGAGGCATATATCTCTTATATGTACAGGAGGATGATGTATGGAAGGAACATTCTTGATACTTGCAGGCGGACTGCTTGTTATAATCGCGGCAGTAGTTGTAGTATCTGCGGTCACATCAGTTATATCGGCTGTTGCAGGCGCAGAGGAGGATGACGAGGATTAACAGACTCGGGTGTTGATAGGACAGACGACCAACACTTTAATAAAAATTCGGCTGGGGTAATGTAGTTTGAGATTCACGGAAAGGAAAAAAAAATGAGCGAGATCAAAGACATTAATTTAGCCGAATCGGGTGAGCGTAAGATCGAATGGGTGAAGCGTAACTGCGACCTTCTTCGTACCTTGGAGGAGGAATTCGCTAGGACCAAGCCCTTTACCGGCAAAAAGGTAGCGCTTTCAGTACACTTGGAGGCCAAGACAGCATATCTTTGCAAGGTGCTGGCAGCAGGCGGTGCCAAGATGTATGTGACAGGCTCCAATCCCTTATCCACACAGGATGATGTGGCAGCGGCACTTGTCAAGGCAGGACTTAATGTATATGCATGGCATGGTGTGACAGAGGAAGAATATAACAGACATATTCGAAGCGTACTCAGCATCGGTCCCAATATCATCATTGATGACGGCGGAGATCTGGTACATATGATGCATACGGAATATAAGGATCTGATCCCTCAGGTAATAGGCGGATGTGAAGAGACCACAACGGGTATCATCAGACTTGAAGCCATGAACCGCAAGGGCGAGCTGCAGTTTCCTATGGTAAGAGTCAATAATGCGGATTGTAAGCATCTCTTTGATAACAGGTACGGAACAGGCCAGTCCGTATGGGACGGTATCAATCGGACAACGAACCTTATAGTGGCAGGTAAGTATGTGGTTGTAGCAGGTTATGGCTGGTGCGGCAAGGGTGTTGCCATGAGAGCCAAGGGTCTCGGTGCAAGAGTTATCGTGACGGAGATCAATCCTGTTAAGGCTATAGAGGCCGTAATGGATGGTTTTGATGTGATGCCCATGAGAGAAGCGGCTAAGCTTGGTGACTTCTTCGTGACGGTGACAGGCTGTGATAAGGTCATAAGCACAGAGGACTTCAAGGTGATGAAGGACGGAGCCATCCTTACCAATGCCGGACATTTCGACTGTGAGGTGGATATGGCAGGACTTAAAGCCATGGCTGTAGAGTCCAAGGAGATGCGTAATAATATCATGGGATATAAGCTTCCCACAGGCCAGTGGATATGCGTGATAGCAGAGGGAAGACTTGTCAATCTCGCAGCAGGAGACGGACATCCCGCAGAGATCATGGATATGAGCTTCGCTATACAGGCGCTCTCTGCCAAGTATCTTGTAGAGCATGGCAGTGAGCTTACAGAGAAGCTTATAGACGTTCCCGAAGATGTGGATATGGATGTTGCAAGACGTAAGCTTGCCTTCCTCGGTAAAGAGATAGATACTCTTACCCCCGAACAGGAGGCATACCTTAACGCATCACTGTGATCTGTGGGGGTGGATGTAATATAGACTGAAAATGATGTTTCCAAACATTGAATCTGTGCATATAATAATGTTTGGAAACATTTTTTATGGGAAAGGATACGATGAAAAAGACAGAAGACTATATACTCAGTAATATGAAAAATCCCTTCATGGAATATAACGGGATTAAGATCGTGTCTGTATCTCCTGAACACAGTGTATTAAAGGCAACGATCACGGAGAATTCGTTAAATCCTTACGGGATGCTCCACGGAGGACTGTTATATACCCTGATGGATTGCGCGGCAGGGATTACCGCAAGAGCCACAGAACAGGACTTTGTCACACAAAATGCATATGTGAATTATCTGAGCAATTCCAAGGATATTAATGAAGTATATGCCGAAGGAACAGTTGTCAGGAGAGGGAACAGGCTCACTGTAGTCCATGTGATCGTAAGGACTGAGGATGGTAAGCTTCTTGCCGACGGTACCATAGATATGTACAGGGTCGGTGAGAAATGATGGTCAGATTTTAGACGGTATTATCACCAATGAAAAAAGCTTTGCTTTCAAATCTTAAAAAAGACAGACAGGCATTTCTTTTTGTGATATTAGGCATTTTTCTTGTCCTTTTCTCAGAGAGAATATCAGCGTATGTTCCCGATATGGTCGGTGCAGCGCTTATAGCCTATGCTATAATCAATATGTATTTGGAGCTGCGCTATCCTGAGTCGGTGATAAGTCTTGGAGATGCAATTGTAAGAGCAATAGTCGGTATAGTCCTGATTTTAGAAAAAGAACAGGCAATTGCTATCCTTGGAATATCATGGGCAGTACTTTCCTTAAATGATGTGGCGGAGGAGATCGATGAGTATCATAAAACCGGCGAATTCAGGATCATAGGCGCAGTAAGTATCATTGTTACCATAATATCCTCGGCCCTTTTAATGATAGATCCGTTTGAGCACTTTGAGTTTCACATAAGACTGGTCGGACTTGAAATGATAGCCGAGACATTCATTAAACGTAGGGATATAAGCATTCATGGAAGGACAGAAAGAAAGAGGTAGCAATCAATGAAAAAGAATCCGTTCAGCGAGAAAAAATGGTATCCTATGGCTGTAGCCATATGTATAGGAATACTCTTTTACTATATCCTTGATCATCTTGGTACAATATGGACGATTATAGGCAGCATCGGATACTTTATATATCCGATAGCCGCGGGTGCAATCATTGCTTACCTGATCAACCCTCTTATGCGGCTTCTTGAGAGCAGGGTATTTCGTAAGATTAAGAAGCAGAATATAAGAGGCATAGTGTCTCTTGTGCTGGCGTTACTTATTGTAATTGGCTTCCTGACCTTTATAATAGGGACTCTTGTACCGCAGTTGTATGACAGTATCATCACACTCTATGGCAATAAGGACGAATATATAGATGCACTTTCGGATTGGATAGGCAGGATGGGCGGAGACAAGGTGCTTAAGAATTTCGAGGGATTCTTCTCGGCATCCAGAAATCTCATAGAATATGCGTCAAAATACATAAGTGAGAACATTGAAAAGCTGGCTGCGGGAGCGGCAGCACTGGGCGGACACATAGGCTCATGGCTCATAGGCTTCATATTCTCGATATACTTCTTAGCGGAGAAGGAGAAGATAGCCCAGTGGAGTGTCAGACTTCTTAAGAGTATACAGAAAAATCCGGAGAAGACCGAGCATACACTGGTGCACATAAGGAAGATAGATTCCATCATAACCAAGTACTTGATGTTCAGTATCATAGACGGAATAATCATCGGTATTATCAATGCGATATTCATGTCGGTCTTCGGGATGGAATATACGGGTCTTGTATCGGTGATAGTAGGTGTGACCAATCTGATACCGACCTTCGGACCGATAATAGGAGCAGTGATAGGAGCCGTGATACTGCTACTGACCAACCCGATGCATGCGCTTTATTTCCTGATCTTCACACTTGTACTGCAGACCTTTGACGGATATATACTTAAGCCTAAGATGTTCGGTGAGACCTTCGGTATCTCAGGTCTGTGGATATTAATTGCGATCATAGTGGGCGGAAGGATATTCGGTATCCTCGGTATCGTACTTGCGATACCCTGTGTTGCCATAGGGGACTATCTTATACGCAATGTATATCTGGCTGCACATAATCATAAGGCAACAGGCAATACTCAGAAGGATGAAAAAGATGAGACCATGCCGTGATCAGATATACTGATGAGAAGTAAAAGGACATAACAAAGGAAATAATGTATAATTAAAAAAATCGAAGATTAGAAGGAGATAATGAATGAACATTGTATGTCTTGACTTAGAGGGAGTACTTGTACCCGAAATATGGATCGCTTTCTCGGAAGCTACGGGAATACCGGAGCTTAAGAGGACCACAAGAGACGAGCCGGATTATGATAAGCTTATGAAATTCCGTATAGGGATACTTAAGGAGCGGGGCTTGGGACTTAAGGAGATACAGGATACTATTGCAACCATAGACCCTCTTCCGGGAGCAAAGGAATTCTTGGATGAACTGAGAGAGCTCACACAGGTTGTTATCATAAGTGATACCTTTGAACAATTTGCCAAGCCTCTTATGAAGAAGCTCGGATGGCCCTCACTTTTCTGCAATACTCTTGAGGTGGCTGATAACGGAGAGATAACAGGCTTTAAGATGAGATGTGAGAAGTCTAAGCTCACGACTGTGAAGGCACTGCAGTCCTGCGGTTTTGATACGATCGCAGCCGGTGACAGCTTCAATGACCTTGGTATGATTAAGGCAAGTAAGGCCGGCTTTCTCTTCAGGACGACGGATGCCATTAAGAAGGATTATCCGCAGTACCCTGCCTTTGAGACCTATGAGGAGTTCCTTGAAGGGATTAAGAAGGCACTGTAGTATATATCAGATGTAAGTATATAGATAATTCAAAACCATTTACTCTAAAACAGGAGAAAGAAATGAAGATCGTAGAACTTGACCGCAACACCTTGGGATATGACATAGATACGAATATTTTCGCGGATTTCGGTGAGTTTGAACAGCATGATTCGGATACACCGGAGAATAACAGGGAGTATATAAAGGATGCCGATATAGTCATATTTAATAAGGCTGTGATGAATGAGGAGATGCTTAAAGATGCGAAGAATGTTAAGCTTCTGTGTGTGACGGCTACGGGCTATGACAATATCGACTTGGATTATGCAAGAAGTCGTGGAATAGCCGTAACCAATGTCAAGGCGTATTCAACACCGGCAGTAGCACAGCATACCTTTGCGCTTGCTCTGTATGTATTGGAAAAGATAAGCTACTATGACGATTATGTTAAGTCAGGTAAGTACAGCTCCCAGACCGGCTTCTGTAATTTCGACGAGAAGTATACGGAGCTGGAAGGCAAGACATGGGGTATAGTCGGTATGGGCAATATAGGCCGCAAGGTGGCTGAGATCGCCACTGCCTTCGGCTGCAAGGTCATCTACTATTCGACTACGGGTAAGAATAAGGTGGAGGGCTATGAGCAGGTAGGCTTTGATGAGCTTTTATCTAGATCGGACTTCTTATCTCTGCACTGTCCTCTTAATGATGCAACAAGAGGTCTCATAGATATGGCTGCACTTAAGAAGATGAAGTCCTCAGCTATACTTATCAATGTAGCCAGAGGACCGGTTATAGTGGATGAGGATCTGACACAGGCACTTGAGCAGGGCATAATAGCCGGAGCGGGACTTGATGTGCTCACTAAAGAGCCCATGCCTGCGGACAATCCCCTTCACAGGATAAAAGACAGCAAAAAACTCATCATCACACCTCATATGGCTTGGGCAAGTGTCGAAGCCAGACAGAGATGTGCTGATGAGATATATCTTAATATCAAAGCATTTCTTAATGATGAAAGGCGCAACAGGGTGGACTAAACCACCTTTTCGAAATCAGAAGCGGGATGCTTACATATAGGGCATATGAAGTCATCGGGTAATTCCTCACCAACATACTCATATCCGCAAATCTTGCAGCGCCATATGGTCTGTCCGTCCTTCGTGGTGCCCACTGCTTCGGGCTTAGGCTTGATATTCTCGAAGTAGTAAGCATATGTGGCAGAAGCCGTATCGGACAGGACTTCCATGTCTGTTATGGTGCCGACGAACATCGTATGAGAACCAAGATCCATAGTCTTATCGACCTTTACCGATATGTATGCATTGGTGCCTGCGGTTATATATCTTATACCGTTGCTTCCCGTCTTGTAGTCTGAGAATCCGTCGAATTTATCGGTATCTCTGCCGGATGCGAATCCAAAGCGCTTAAAAAGCGAGAAGTCTGCGCTCTCACTTATGATCGACACATTGAATGCCATGGTCTTAAGTATCATATCGTGAGTGTAATTAGCCTTATTGACACAGATACTTATCTGATTGGGCTCGGAAGCAGCCTGAATAGCTGTATTGATGATGCAGCCGTTATCCTTATCCCCGTCCTTTGCTGTCAGGACGAACAGTCCGTAAGACAGCTTATACATAGCCTTATTGTCCATAATAACCCTCCTTTTCTAATCGGATCAATTGCGGAATTTATAGCAATACAATATAATAAAAATCAATCTTATGCAACAAACAGCGTGTATATATTATTGAACATTTTGTAAAAAAAAGAGCAAAGAATATGAGAATAAAAAAAAATAAGAGAGAAAGATATGTCAAAGAAAGCCATTTACAAAACAATGATCATAGGAGTGTCATTAGCAATATTATCTGCCTGCACTGCCAAGACTCAAAGCGTCTATAAGCCGGAACTTCCCACAGGTGAAGAGAAGTCATCCATATATATACAGAGGATAGACGAGCTGCCGCAGGATTTCATAATGGGTATGGATGTATCAAGTATGCTCGTTGAAGAAGAAAGCGGTGTAAAATACTATGATGAAAAAGGTAACGAAGAGGATCTCCTTAAGCTGCTTGCCGATGCGGGGATAAACTGTGTCAGGGTAAGAGTATGGATTGATCCTTTTGACAGTGAAGGTCACGGCTATGGAGGCGGTAACTGCACTGCCGAGACTGCGGCCGAAATAGGTAAGAGAGCCGCTGCCTATGGTATGAGCACCTGTGTTGACTTCCATTACTCCGACTTCTGGGCAGACCCCGCTAAGCAGATGGCACCCAAGGCATGGGACGGTATGAGCACGGATGAGAAGGCAGGTGCATTGGCAGAATATACGGAGGAGAGCCTGCACAGGATCATGGACTCTGGTGCCAATGTCACTATGGTACAGGTGGGTAATGAGATCAATAACGGCATGTCAGGTGAAAAAGGACTTAATAATAAGCTTAAGCTTGTGAAGGCCGGATGTGATGCAGTAAGGAAGGTATCTGCGGATATGGGGAAGGACATAATCGTGGTGCTTCACTACACGCAGATAGATGATTACAAGAATACGATGGAGATCGCAAGACAGCTTCAAAGTGCAAAGGTAGACTATGATGTATTCGGCGTATCATATTATCCGTATTGGCATGGAACCATGGAGAATATGACTCAGGTCTTAAGAGATCTGTCATCTGAATACGGGGTAAAGACCTGTATAATGGAGACCTCTTACCCATATACGGATGAGGATGGTGACGGCACTGCCAACAGCGTATCCGGAACCTCCCTTAAGCTATCTTATCCCGTATCTGTACAGGGTCAGGCTAATTGCATAAGGGATATAATGGCAGCAGGTATAGATGGGGGAGCCATAGGTCTGTTCTATTGGGAAGGCGCATGGGTTCCCGTAGGAAGCGACCTTTCATCCAATAAGCAGCTTTGGGAACAATACGGTTCCGGCTGGGCCAGCAGCTATGCCACAGAATATGATCCGGATGATGCCGGAAGATACTATGGCGGAAGCTCATGGGATAATCAGGCGATGTTTGATTTTAACGGAAGAAAGCTGCCCTCTCTGGATGTATTCAAGTATGTAAGATACGGTGCTGTCGGGGATAAGCTTGAGATTACCACTGTGCTTAGCGATCCGGATATCATGAAGATAGATGTGAGCATAGGCGGTACAGTGGAGATGCCCGATACCCTTGATGTGCTATATAATGACACATCTGTCATATCCCCGCTTAAGATCACTTGGGATGAAGATGCTGTTGCAGCCATAGATACATCTGTCGCCGGTTCATATACGATACTTGGAAGAGCCGTAAGCGATGCTTTGCCGGGTGAAGAGATAGAGATCGGAGCCGTAGTCAATGTGGCTAATATCAATTATGTTGTAAATCCAAGCTTTGAGGACAATGAAGACGGTACACCATGGACATCCGTTGCATCCGGTGGGGGCAGTGCGCCTACCGATATACAGGATAAGGAATCGGATGCATATGAAGGCACGAAAGCGCTGCATTACTATAAAGTCACTGATTTTGATTTTAATCTGCAGCAGGAGATAACCGGTATCCCTGCCGGTAAGTATGAGCTTACATCATATATACAGGGTGGAGATATGGGAGAGAATGCACTCATATATATGTATGCGATCACAGGAGACGGTACGACGTACGAATCTGACCACATCACCGTGGACGGCTGGCAGCAGTGGAAGAAGGCAGAGATCAAGGACATAGATGTAACCGATGGAGATACGGTCTTAATTGGCTATCGTGTAGAAAGCGCCGGTGGCGGCTGGGGTACCATAGATGACTTCAACTTCTCGCTTATGAATTGAGAGTATAATTTTTCATAATATACAAATGCAAGCTCTATTATGAGCTGTCAACTTCGTCATCAATATTCCGTCCTTATATCCCCCGTAATACCGTAGAGTGAACGGAAAGTATCCATATCTGAGGGTTGTCTGATGAGCATGGCCTCGGTAAAATGACCGCCCAGCCTGTTCTTAAAGCCTGCGACCTTCTCTCCCGTACAGATGGATGCCCTGATCACGGGATATTGTATTTCGGGGTCGTATTCGATTTTAGGTGGTTTTTGCTTGTGCTTGAACATGATTACCTCTAATCAATATCAGGATTGGATGACATTCCCTATACCGGCTCTTTTCCGATAAGCCTGATGATGTCTTTATCCGCAGCTTCAGGATATATCTTCTTCACATGATCGAATATCCTTTGCCATGACCTTACAGGTCGCTCATTATATGCCGCAGTCACCCTGTCATATCCCCATATTTTCTCCGGAGGAAGCATTATTGATACGGACATACCGTATTCTTCTCCCTTCTTATTGGTTCGTCTTCGAAAATCCGCTGTAACAAGATACATCTGCATCTGAAGTCCTGCGATGATACCCGGATAATTCTTCTCGCCTCCCTTACCGAAGCCGGCGGCTTTCTTAAGCTCCGTGGACAGTATATCGATATCCTTATATACGGTATCTCCCTCATCATCTTCTTCAATGAAGAAGTCCATGATCTTTTTCTCTCTTCGATTGGCAAGACCATCCTGCCATCTGGCATCAAAATCGTACCCGTTCCTGCGGTAATTGACAAAGTAAGGCAGCCACTCAAGGCCTATGAAACCTGCCTTATTACCGAAGAACTTGCCATAGGCAACCTTCCTGCTCGCAGCTATGATCTCGCGCCATTCCCAAGGGTCCTCACGCCTGTCTCCGGACCACCAGTAATCAGGTGCGGTATGCTCTTCCGCAGAGAAGCCTTCCACCCCGTTACCAAAAAGCGGAAGGAATCCTATCTCATCTATCCAATTAACAAGCTCCTGCCATGTGCGAATCCTGTACGGGTCATTCCAGTCAAGACCCTTCATGATCCATTCACCGTTTTCAACCGACATATTTTTCACACTCTCCATATGGTAATACTTCGGATAAACTCAATTATTCTTCACCGGCACACCGATACAGCCATGCATTGCCCTTTTTCTCAGGCAGTCTCTTAAGTACACCTGTAAGACGAAGGAGCCCCGTCACATAACTTAGATAACGCTTAGGGATATGAGCCGCTTTTGACAGCTCTGCCGCTGTGAAGGGAGCATCTGCACCAAGCGCCTCCGGCAGAAAGAGCATATAATCTTCTGGTTCGTTAAGTATGATCTCTCCCGTCAGCTCCTCAGGTATCCTGTCATAGCGCATGGCCCCGAATCGCTTTCTGTCCCTGCTCCTTCCGCTTAGAAGCTTATACTCTGTCATGTTCATAAGAAGTAATCTCACATGCATATGAGGATGAGACAGATAATCCCTTATCGAATAAAGCTCTCGAAAAGCGGGCCACGGAGCAAGGGTGCTTCTGTATGTACCCACACTTGCTTCCTCTCCCGTATCAGGGTCTATCCATATGATCCGTTTACGGTCGGGAACAGGCATCACGACTGTCACATCATAGAGAGGCAGGAATACATCAAGCTTCTCCTTAAGCCTGCCAAATGACCTTGTCTGTATCTCGATTATCCTCTCATCGGCGGTATAGATATCCGCACATTTTCCTTCTATGGGTATCTCCTGATGGTCCTCGTCGGGCTCATAATAATTCTTCACCACAGCATGTACGGTCTTCTCGGAAAGTGTACCGATCTGCAGTCTCTGCCTGTCGACACCTATCACGCGCTCCTTGGCTTTATCCCATACATCATGATTCAGGGTTCCGGTATTATATGGATTAAGTGAGGAGACAGCCGCTTTTCTTAAACTCATAATTTCTACCATGCCGAGCCATAGCATTGTCGATGCCTGTACGAGGCGGCGAGCCGAATATCAGATTCGGCGATGCCATAATCCGGTTTGGGCTCGGCACAAACCGGTGAGTGAAAATAGTTTATCAAATTTTTTTCCACTCTTAACTCCAATCGGATATACTTGATATAATAATACCACAATTATCCAAAGAGGGAGTACATATGGGCATATCAAAAGAACACATTGACACGATGTATAAGCAGATCGAACTGGACTGTAACCTTAAGGAATCGCATAGGATCAAGGATGATATGGTGATCGCCCCAACAAGGGTGCTTCCCGGAAGCCGTGTCATAGATAAGCTCGATCCCTTTTTCCGTGTCATAGTATTCATGGGGAAGGCATATATCATGGCGGATAAGGATACCATTCCCGGATGGGAAGAGATCCTTAAGAACTATCCCGCGGAGTGGTTCTTCAATTACAGCAGACTTCGTAAGATAGACAGGATACTGAATGAATATGACAGAGAGATCGTAGATACACACATATACTTCCTGCCAGATAAGGATGCGGTGAAGGTTAGAGAGCCTGAGAATCTGCGATGGTTTACTAAAGAAGATATAGAGGCAAGCAGGGAAATCAATCCTTTTCATAATGCATGGCCGTATTCGCCCACACAGCCTGATGTAACAGGAGTGGGAATGCCGAAGGGTGATGACCGTGATAAGGTTACGGATATGGCGGCACTTGCAGGGGCAAGCCTAGACGGTAAGTATGTACATCAGATAGGGATAGATGTTCTGCCACAGTACAGAGGACGGGGACTGGCACCTATGCTTGTATCGATTCTTAAGCAGAGGATACTTGAAGACGGAAGCCTGCCCTTCTACGGCACGGCAGAATCTCATGCGATATCGCGCATGACGGCGATCCGTTCCGGCTTCCTGCCGGCCTTTGCGGAGTTGTTCGTCGGTAAGAAGGATTCATACGACCCTGATAAACAGAATTAAGCCTTAATAATGAATTATTCTTTATTATTTTATCGTTTATTCAAATGCGGCGCAATAACTGATAAATAACATAACAGCCTGATAATCTTGAAAAACCTTATTTTTTATAATATAGTATTTTACAGAAAAAAAGGATGATCTAAGACAATATGAGAAGTATTTGACACGGAGGTTATGATGGACATTCAATATTTATTATGGTTACAGGAGTTAAGGAATGCAACGGGAGGGATGTTTGACGAATTTTTCAATGCATTATCAAAATTCGCAGTGGATATTATGCCATTCCTGCCCTTTGTCATATTCTGGGGTGTTGATAAAAAATGGGGATACAGATTTATTACCACATGGAGTATAGGTGAAGTGTTAAACGGACTGATCAAGCTTACCGTATGCGCCTATCGTCCATGGATACGTTCCGATCTGATAGAACCTGCCGGAGATTCCAAGGTGGCGGCAACAGGCTATTCCTTCCCCAGCGGACATACTATGGTTGCAACCGCCACCTACGGAACAGTCTTTGTCTGGCAAAGGGATAAAAGAAGATGGCTTGCGGTGCTTTGCGTGATCCTGACTGCTCTGACCGCTTTTTCCAGAAATTTCTTAGGTGTGCATACACCGCAGGATGTGGTCGTAGGATTATGCGAAGCTGTCCTTATTATACTGATCGTTGGCATTGTCCAGAAGAAGACGGAAGGCAATGAAAAGCTTTTGGATATTCTCACCCTGATCGGCTTTGTTGCCGTAATAGGTGCTCTTGCTTACATTATGCTTAAGCCTTACCCTATGGATTATGTGGACGGAGTGCTTTTAGTCGATCCGCAGAAGATGATGAATGATTCCTTTAAGGCCTGTGGTGCTTTCAGTGCCTTTCTGATCGGAAGCTACATTGAGAGACATTACCAGCACTATGAGATCCCTGTCGGTGCTTCACAACTGCCGATGTTAACGGTAGCGGGAGCAGCAATTCTTTTTGCATGGAAGGAATTTTTTGCTCCGGCCACTATCGTTGCCGCATTCGGTGGTCATTGGGGCAATCTGATCGCCCGTTTTATAATGGTGATCTTTGCCGTGAACATATGGCCCATAGTTATAAGTAAGGAATGCAGACAATAAGATTCATTCCGGAAAGAAGAGAGAAGAAATGGACGAAACAAAACAACTTAAATTCTGGAGGATCGCAGCTATCATAGCGATCTGTGTACTAATTGCAGTAGTGATATCCTATGTGATGCTTGTATCCGTTAAGAAGGATACGAATGATCATAAGGTGACTAACGGTAATGAGACCCTGTCATCATGGAGTGATGAGGCTAAGGCCAAGAAGGAGCTTATAGCATATGTGGAGGCTGTCACGGATGAGGGCAGTGCGGATTATATCCCGGTTGAAGACAGGATAGCGGTCTTCGATATGGACGGAACCCTTACCTGTGAGACTTTTTATACCTACTATGATACGATGATGTTTATTGATTTTTGTCTTAAGGATCACCCGGAGAGGGTGTCCGAGGAGCTTAAGGATGCGGCGCGTGAGATAGAGCCGGGATATACAGCGGGAGAAGAGCTTGCGAGGAATTTTGCGAAGGCTTATGCGGGGATGACAGTCAGTGAACTGTATGATTATGCTGTGGAATTCGGACAGAAGCAGACAGAGAGCTTTAACAATATGCGCTACATAGACGGCTTCTATCTCCCAATGACAGAGGTTGTTAAGTATCTGTATGACAATGACTTCACGATCTATGTGGTAAGCGGAACTGAGAGAACAACTACGAGAGCCATAGTGGATAATTCACCTATAAGTGAATATGTCTCTCCTGAGCATGTGATAGGAACTGAATTCGAGGTAAAGGTGAAGGGTCATGAGGGTGAAGCCTCCAACATGGATTTTAAGTATGTCGATGGAGATGAGCTTGTATTCACCGGCGGATTCATCCAGAAGAACTTAAATGCCAATAAGTCCATCTGGATAGAAAGAGAGATCGGAAGACGGCCGGTGCTTGCCTTTGGCAACAGCGGCAGTGATACGAGTATGATGAACTATGTATTGGATATGAGGAATCCATACAGGACAGCGGCATTTATGGTAGTCGCCGATGATGATGTGAGGGAATGGGGAACCCAGAACTGGGAAGAGAAGTCGTCAGGCTATGAAGAGCAGGGATATGTACCGATCTCGATGAAGAATGATTTTATTAAGATATATCCTGATTCCATATCAAGATCCGATACGCAGTATACGGCACCGGAAGCTGATGAGGATGAGGCTTCGACGCTTAACAGTGCAGCATAAGTTAAAGCAGGATAACAGAGTAGGATAAAGTATGAAGGGATTATAAGATTACATAGATATGAGCATGAGAACAGAGACAGATGGCGATAAGAGTATCATCTACCTTGTAGACAGGATAGATTCGGTCAATGCGGAGGAGGTCAAGAAGGAGCTTTCCGATTTTGTTGATGAGCACATGGGAAGCGAGATAATACTGGATGCCGATGAGCTTAAGTATATATCAAGTGCTGGATTAAGAGTTCTTATGTTCATCAATAAGAAGGCAGGTTCTTCTCTGACTGTTCGCAATGTATCCATGGAAGTATATGAGATACTTGATATGACCAAATTCACAAGCTTTTTAAATATCAAGAAGAAGATGCGCAGCATAAGCATCGATGGTTGTGAGGTCATAGGAAAGGGTGCTGTGGGAACGGTATATCGTATAGATGATGACACCATCGTGAAGGTATACAATAACCATTGCAACTTAGAGCTTATCGAGAATGAGCAGAATATGGCTAAGCAGGCATTTCTGATGGGTATACCTACAGCCATTTCCTTCGACATAGTGAAGGTGGGAGACAGGTATGGTTCGGTGTTCGAATTATTAAGAGCCAAGACTTATAATGACCTGATCATCGAGCATCCTGAGCAAATAGAAGAAAATGTCCGTAAATATGCCGAATTCATCCGTCAGGTTCACTCCATAGAGGTTGAGAAGGGGCAGCTTCCTGAGGCTAAGGACAGGTTCATAAGATATCTGGATGATATGAAGCAGTTTATCCCCGATGATATATCAATAAAGCTTAAGGAATTCTTCGATACGATGCCGGAGGATCTTCATGTGGTGCATGGTGATATCCAGATGAAGAATGTGATGCTAAGCGGTGATGAGCCTCTGCTTATCGATATGGACACATTGGCTGTCGGTGATCCCATATTCGACCTGATGGGTCTGTATGTGACATATGTACTTTTTAATGAAGATGAGCCGGACAATACCGAGAAATTCCTTGGTATCTCAAGTGATACCTCCGATTATATCTGGGAGAATACCTTTAAGTTCTATTACGAAGGTGCGGATAAGGCGGAGACTGAAGAAGCCATGAGGAAGATCATCATAACCGGCAGTGTGAGATTTTTGCATATCATATGCGGTATGAATGTCGGAAGAGGGGATCTTAAGCAGATAAGGATTGAGCATACCATCTCACATCTGAGAGAACAGTTCGCACAGTAGAGTGCATTTAATCTGATTCTTATTGCAATAGCTACACCTTTTTGCTAGACTAACTGTGTTGGTCATACAACATATGTGTATATAGTGATATACAGAAAGAAGAGGACAAAAAAATGAGTACTAAGGTAACATTCGATTATTCCAAAGCAGCTCCCTTCGTGGCAGATCATGAAGTGGAGAATATGAAGAAGCTTGTGATGGATGCCAAGGAGCTTCTTGTATCCAAGAAGGGTCCGGGTAATGACTTCTTAGGCTGGATCGATCAGCCCATAGCTTATGACAAGGAGGAATTTAACCGCATCAAGGCAGCAGCCGAGAAGATCAAGAGCGATTCGGAGGTTCTGCTTGTCATCGGTATCGGCGGTTCATATCTCGGAGCAAGGGCGGCTATTGAGTTCCTTCGCCATGGCTTTTATAACATGATATCCAAGGATAAGCGTAAGACTCCCGAGATATATTTCGTGGGTAATTCCATCAGCTCGACTTACCTTAAGAACCTTATAGATGTAATAGGAGACAGAGACTTCTCTATCAATATGATAAGCAAGTCCGGAACTACCACAGAGCCTGCCATTGCCTTCAGAGTACTTAAAGAGATGATGGAGAAGAAGTATGGTAAGGCAGAAGCAGCCAAGAGGATATATGCCACGACGGACAGAGCCAAGGGTTCTCTTAAGGGACTTGCCACAGAGGAAGGCTATGAGACCTTCGTGGTACCCGATGATATAGGCGGAAGATTTTCTGTGCTTACTGCAGTAGGCCTCCTTCCCATTGCTGTAAGCGGTGCAGATATAGACAAGCTTATGGAGGGTGCGGCCAAGGGCAGAGAGTATGCTCTTAATAATGCTTATGAGGAGAATGATGCTCTCCTGTATGCTGCACTTCGTAATATAATGCTGCGTAAGGGCAAAGCAATAGAGATCTTAGCCAATTATGAGCCGGCGGTTCATTATGTATCCGAATGGTGGAAGCAGCTCTATGGTGAGTCAGAGGGTAAGGATCAGAGAGGTATCTTCCCTGCAAGCGTGGATCTTACCACGGATCTTCACTCGATGGGTCAGTTCATTCAGGATGGCAGCAGGAATCTCTTCGAGACGGTCATCAATGTGGAGACTTCAAGAGAAGAGATCATAATCGGTGAAGAGCCTGTAGACTTAGACGGACTTAATTATCTTGCGGGCAAAACAGTGGATTTCGTGAATAAATCGGCCATGAACGGTACTATACTTGCCCACACGGACGGTCAGGTTCCCAACTTCATGATAAAGGTACCTGAGATGAACGAGTTCTATCTCGGAGAGCTTTTCTACTTCTTCGAGTTCGCATGCGGAATAAGCGGGTATATACTTGGTGTGAATCCCTTCAACCAGCCCGGTGTTGAGAGTTATAAGAAGAATATGTTCGCACTGCTTGGTAAGCCGGGTTATGAAGCACAGAGAGAAGAACTGCTTAAGAGGCTTGAGTGATCATAGACAGGTCATCATTGCATCACAGAAAGTAATAATTTTTAAGAATAAACCGTAACATTTTACACATTTGTTACGGTTTATCTGATATAATAAACACAATACACTTTATTCAAGGAAGAAGTTTTGTTTATAGTCGAAGCTGTTCATTCACTATAAACAACTAACCAAACGGAGGGAAATCAATGAAGAAAATTTTCGGAAAAGCCAACCTGTCTTTTATGATAGCGTTGCAGATGTTAGTGTTCCCTGTTGTCATCTGTCTTATAGTCACCCTAGTGATCATGGGCGTAGAGATGAACAGCACCTATGATGATGCAGAGAAGCTCTATTATGACACTCTGTATCAGGTCAACACGAATCTGGTCAATGCCGACAGAGACTTCTATCAGGCAATGAATGCGGCACAGCAGTACTTAAGTGTAGCACAATCCAACGGCAGTCTTCCGGCAGATGTGGTAGAGACGCTTCAGTCACAGAAGTATGCTGACTATGAAGAGAATCTGACACAGACTCTGGACAGGGTAGCTGCAGCGGTAGAGATAGCGAAGACTAATGAGGAATTGTACTCAGGTACAGTGATCGATGGCAAGAACTTTCAGGATTATGATAATGAATTCCTGGCAGATTATAATGAATGGCTCGGAGTATTCGACCTTAAGAGTAATACCGGAGACCAGACAGCATTCAATGAGCAGTTTGAGGCCACAAGAGATGCCTTGTCCGGTATGACTGATATAGTTGAACAGTGGGCAGAGATGGAGGATATACAGGCTAAGAGACTTATTACGAATAAGATTATACAGATAAGCATCGTATTCGCTATAATCGTGATCCTTCTGTATCTGCTTGTTATAGCTACTGCCAAGTCGCTTTCGGATGGTGTTAAGAGGATCGCAGGCGCTCTTGACAATATGGCACAGGGTGACTTCATCACTCATCTGGATGTTGAATCTCCCATCAAAGAATTTAAGGGCATCGCCCAATCTTCGGAGAATATGAGACATAATCTCCATGAAGCATTGAAGAAGATCATTAACAGCGCACACAATGTAGATGACAGTGCAACAGAGGCTAAGGACAGGATATCAGACAGCCAGAGAGCCACGGCAGATATCAATCAGGCAGTTTCGGATCTTGCTAACGGTGCTACGGCTATGGCCAATGATGTACAGTCTACATCCGATATCACCATAGATATAGGTAATGCAGTAGAGAATGTCCTTGAAGCGGCTAACTCCAACCTTGAGAACGGTCGTGCCGTAATAGATGAATCTACCAGAGTACAGGGTCAGTTGACAGAGCTTATGGCATCAGGCCAGAATACAAGAGCTAAGG
This sequence comes from Lachnospiraceae bacterium UBA3826, assembly GCA_002393095.1. Lineage (GTDB taxonomy): Bacteria > Bacillota > Clostridia > Lachnospirales > Lachnospiraceae > Colinaster. The sequence continues at coordinate 26,661 of DGII01000162.1, forward strand.
CCAATCAGGTAGCTGAATCTGTCAATGAGACAGCAACAGTAGTATCTCAGATCAGTCAGGCTGCAGAGCTTATCATCTCAATCGCCAACCAGACCAACCTCTTAGCACTTAATGCTTCCATTGAGGCAGCAAGAGCAGGTGAAGCAGGTAAGGGCTTCGCAGTAGTTGCGGATAACATCAAGGATCTTGCGGAAGAGTCCAACAGTGCAGCTAATGAGATCACGGGTATGCTTAAGCAGATCACCGACCTCTCGGATCAGAATAAGTCTCTTACAGAGGATATCAGGTCTGCCACAGAGGAGGAGGCAGATGCCCTTACAGGTATGAGCGCCTCGTTTGAAGAGATGCTTGCGATGCTTCGTGAGACAGAGACAGGCAATAAGCAGATAGTAAGTCTTGTACAGACACTTGACGGAGATAAGAATTCAATACTTGATTCGGTTGAGTCTCTTTCTTCAGTATCAGAGGAGAATGCGGCTTCTACTCAGGAGACATCAGCTTCCCTTTCAATGCTCGATTCCAATATGGAGAATGTGGTAGAGCAGGCTGAGAACCTTAAGGTAGTAGCTGAGGAGCTCAGATCAAATGTAGCGATGTTCAAGATCTGATAAGAATATCGGAAAACAGGGATAATCAAGACAGCCCGTTCGGATCAGTTCCGGACGGGCTTTTTTATGTAATAAGCACTACTTTCTGTGAAGAGTCTCTCTTAGTGATACATATTTATCTGCCAGACATACGACCCAGGCTTCGCGTCTCTTAGGTATTCTGGTGATATTAAGAGGCCACATATGTGAGTGAATGATATCCTGCTCCTTTTTACCAATATTAAAGTGTTTAACGGCATTCTTCAGCGCAGAATCAGCATGGCGGTATCCGTGCAGGCCTTCATGGGTAGTAGGATCATGCCAGTCATATAAGAACAGATCGTGAAGCAGGGCACCTCTTAGCAGAGCTTTCTTATCACAACGGGAATGCAGCAGCCGGTCAAGCTTATAGCTTACTCTTGCTACACTTACACAGTGATCGTATGTTGAAGTCAAGCCGTGCTGCTTATATTCCTTCATCCTGAGTACCGTTGGATGATCCTTCAGATCTTCAAGTATGGTATTGAAGATCTGTCTGTCTTCATTATCCCATCTGCGCCATTTCTTAAGACCGGTATGCTTTTGATGACTTGATTTACTGTGCCTTCTTGACTTTATTTTCATTAGTGTGATTATCTCCGCATAACAGACTGTTGCATTAATATTAGCATAAAAGTACTAAAGAACCAATATAGAAAGAAAAACAATTGTACCTTAAAAAATACGAAATCTTAATTGACGGAGATAAGACCTTTCTGTAAGATAAATATATGAAATACAGTAACCAGCCGCTTATGACAAGGGTTCACAGCGGTATGACGGCAGATTCTACAATGTGAAAAGGAGATTACGTATGAAGTATGTATGTTCGGTATGCGGTTATGTTCATGAGGGAGACAATCCTCCGGCAGAGTGTCCGGTATGTCATGCACCTGCAGAGAAGTTCATCAAGCAGGAGGGTGAGAAGGTATGGGCTTGTGAGCATGTTCTCGGTGTAGCAAGTGACGCTCCCGAAGAGATCAAGAACGGCTTAAGAGAGATGTTCAATGGTGAGTGCTCCGAAGTAGGTATGTATCTTGCCATGGCCAGAGTGGCTATCCGCGAGGGATATCCGGAGATAGGAGCCTTCTACGAGAAGGCAGCATGGGAAGAGGCAGAGCATGCCGCT
>DGII01000113.1 GCA_002393095.1 Lachnospiraceae bacterium UBA3826
CCTTATATGCCTCCAGCTTATCCGGTGCAAAGTAGTAATCAGACAGACCGGTGATCGACTTTACATCCTCTACACTCCACTTACCCTGGAACTTAAGATTATGTATCGTCATAACGGTCTTGATGCCCTGATAGAACTCACCTCCGGCGAATCTCTCATGCAGATATACAGGCAGCAACCCTGTCTGCCAGTCATGACAATGTATAAGGTCCGGTCTGAAATCTATAAGTGGAAGAGCTGAAAGAGCCGCCCTGCAGAAGAAAGCATACTTCTCTATCTCCCATAAGGGATCGTCACAGTAAGGCTTCGGTCCTCCGAAGTAACCTTCATTATCTATGAAATAATACTTGATCCCGTCGTATTCGGCCTCTAAGATACCCACATATACGCTTCTCCAGTTAAAGTCCATGTAGAAGCTCTGTCTGAATGTGAGCATATCCTTGTATTCCTGCTTCATGCAGGTATACTTGGGGATGATTACTCTTACGTCATAGTACTCTTTATCAAGACACTTGGGCAGTGAGCCGACTACATCCGCAAGTCCGCCTGTCTTGATAAAGGGAACACCCTCTGATGCAACGAATAGTATTTTTCTCATGTAACCCTTGTAACCTCCTAGCCTTACTCCCCGTTATATACCCCGCACATAGTATTCTATCATATATCGTTTTTTCTATAAAGCACTTTCTATGAGCTCTCTGGCATTCACCAGTCCTGCCTTGGTAAGCTCACCTCCCGACAGAAGCCTTGCTATCTCTTCCACCTTTTCCTCATCCTTAAGCTCCCTTATATCCGTGACGGTACTGTCATCCTCGGTATGCTTCTCTATGAGATAATGCCTGTCCGCTCTGGCAGCTATCTGCGGAAGATGTGTGATGGCTATGACCTGATGGGTGGCCGCCAGTTTCTTCATACTGCCCGATACATTCCAAGCGGTTCTTCCGCTTATACCGGCATCAATCTCATCGAATACAAGCGTATCCACACCGCCCTTTATTGCTGTCACTTCCTTAAGGGCCAGCATGAATCTTGACAATTCGCCTCCGCTGGCTACCTGACTGAGTGATCTGACCGGTTCACCCTTATTGAAGGATACAAGTATATCCGTATCATCTATACCGCTTACTCCAAGCCTGCCTTTATCTGATGACACTTCTATATCCATGCTCACATTTTCAAAGGAGAGTTCCATAAGCTTCTGCGTCATGAGACCGCACAGGCTTTTGGCAGTCTCAACCCTTGCATCATGAAGCTTACAAGCGATATCCATTGCCTTCTTGTGTGCCTCGTCCCTCTTGACATTAAGCCTGCTCATATAAGCATCCATATCCTGCATCTTCTCAAGATATGCACTCTTATCTTCGGCATACTTAAGCACCTCTTCTATGGTGCTGCCGTACTTATTCTTAAGATGATTGATGGTATCGAGTCTGTTCTCCGTCTCTCTGAACTCCGCCTCGGAGAACTCCATCTCATCCATATAGCCCTGTATATCACGCAACAGTCCGTCTATCATATCTGCTGATGTGGCAAGGCCGTCGAGCATATTGCTGACATTCATGTCATATTGTGTCAGGCTTCCCAATTCCCTCTGTGCGCTTCCAAGTATATCCGATACTCCCCCTTCATCAGAGAGAGCCGAGCTCACCTTGGACAAGCCCTCGGCGATGCGTCCCGCATTCTTCATCTTAGCGTAACGCTCCTCTAACTCTTCATCCTCACCTGTACTGAGTCGGGCGTTCTCTATCTCCTGCACCTCGAACTGTGCAAGGGATATATCCTTATCCCTGCTGTCAAATGAAGCCGCTGCCTCCTTAAGCTCATCCTCTATTGCCTTATACTCCTTATAGCCAAGCTTCATCTTATCAAGTAACGGACCGATCGAATCTGCCCCGAATTCATCCAGAATGTCCATATAGTTGCTTACATCCAGCAATTCCCTCGTATCATTCTGTCCGTGTATATCTATAAGCAGTGCCGCAAGTTTCTTAAGGTCACGACCCGAAATCATCTCACCGTTACACTTGGCTACACTTCTGCCCTCCTGTATACGCCTTGATATGAATATACTCCCGTCCTCTTCGGCAGGCAGCTCCAATTCCTTCATGCATTGTATTACCTCTTCGCTCTTATCCGTGAAGACAAGCTCCACCATTGCATGATCGGCTCCGGTCCTTATTACATCCTTCCCCGCCCGTTCTCCGAGCGCAAGCCTTACAGACCCCAGTATTATTGATTTACCGGCGCCTGTTTCACCCGTAAGGATATTAAGTCCTTCGTGCAACTGTATCCTGCTCTCCTTGATAAGAGCAAGATTTTTAACTGTGATGCTTTCTAACATATATACCTCCGTCCGTGTATCCCATAAGGCTGATCCCTTCCTTATCCACATGGCGGATCTTATATCTTATATCTTAATATCGTCTGTCCTACCTGTCCGATGCCGCAGATATTATCCACGGAGCCGGCTGATTCTCGAATACATTCTTACTTGTAAGCTTGGATACGGCTATCTGTATGATCGTGATGTCATTAAGTCCGTATCTCTCAAGTATATCCCTCATGGATGCCGCCACCTTGAAGTCAAGCGTATATATGACGAATTCCATCTTCGGATTAAGCTTTGTGAGGAATTCAAGCTCCTGCTCAAGACTTGCGCTTGCCACAAGCATCGTCGTATCAGGTACGGGGAGACATCCCATAGTATCCTCTCCCACATGATCCACTATCTCGACATTGCGAAGACCGAATTTACTGACATTTTCTTCCATGGTCTCTCTGTCGCTCTCCTTGTATTCCACTGCAATGACCGTTCCCTCACCTGTCATCATGGCAGCCTCAACAGCAATGGATTCACCCGATATGACACAGAGATTCTTATCCTCGTGTATCTGCATCTTGGATAAGAGCACCGAGCGTATCTCGCTTCCCACATACTTAACGGAACCTGAAGCGAACTTCTTATTATCCATTCCGAACTTAATGGTGCTCCTTGCATTGGGATTAAGTACTATCATGCCCGCAGATGCATTGATACCGCGGTCTATCATATCAGACACCTTATCCCTCTTGATGGGGCCCGCCGGCTCAGAGCCTTCATTGTATATCACTTCGCAGTCCCCAAGCCCCACATCCCACATCTTGTAGAATATATCCTTATCGCCTGCCTCAGTGAACACCAGCACACATCTGTGGGCCTCCACAGTAGGTATCAGATTCTTATTCTTTCTGGTGATATCAAGCAGCTTAACATGCTCAAGGTCGATATCCGTATTGTTGGAAAAATACTGTAACCACTCAATTATATGCTTATTGGTAAAGATCTGATTATCCATCTTAATCCTCCGTGCCATTTAGTCCTAATTACACTTACTTAATAGCTCTTCCCATTTCTTATCAACATATTCCTGCGCCGCCTCTATCGTCCATTCATTGCCGGGTTTGAAGCAGTGTGCAAAGCGTCCCTGACGCTTCATGAATTCCTCCACTGGAAGCTTATTCTTAGGCTCATATGTAAGTCTGTACTCACCCTCTACCACTTCATACAAGGGCCATACACATGTGTCTATGGCAGCCTTGCAGATATCAAGCAGATCCTCCGCGGGATACTGCCATCCTCTGGGGCAGGGGGTAAGGACATTGACAAAGGTCGGTCCCTTTTTATATATAGCTCTGTGAGCCTTCTCATGAAAATCCTTCATGTTGCCGAATATGGTAGTCTGAGCCACATACGGCGATCCGTGAGCCACCACTATCTGTGTCAGATCCTTCTGAACCTGCTTCTTACCTACGGATTCCGCACCGGCAGGCGTTGTGGTGGCGGATGCGAACCTTGGTGTCGCCGAAGAACGCTGGGTTCCGGTATTCATATAAGCGTTATTGTCATAGCAGAAGTAGGTGAAGTCATGACCTCTCTCAAGCGCACCTGACAGAGATTGGAAGCCTATATCGTATGTACCTCCGTCTCCTCCGATGGCAAGGATCTTGATCTGCGTATCCTCCGCTATCCTGCCCTTGCGCTTCATCACATTGTATGCAGCCTCAACGCCCGATGCCGTAGCCGAAGCATTCTCAAAAGCCGTATGTATGTATGAGTCCTCCCATGCCGTATAAGGATACTGGAAAGAAGACACCTCCAGACATCCCGTGGCATTGCAGATGACAGCCTTATCCTCAGGCTCTACCGCTCTCATCATGGCTCTGCATACTATTCCGGCGCCGCAACCGGCACAAAGTCTGTGTCCCGAATGGAAGCGCTCCTCTTTATTCATTTCCTCTTTAAGAT
>DGII01000019.1 GCA_002393095.1 Lachnospiraceae bacterium UBA3826
CATACCATTTGACCAATCCCCTAGGTGTCTTGTAAAAAAACGACCATTTATCATTATACATATGGAAAAAAGATTGTCAAGTACAATGTATTGTAATAATCGGAATTGGTGATATAATGATTAGAAGCCAAGACTGGAATGACTTATGATATGGTAAGGGTATGTATGATGACCGATAAGCAGCATTTGTATAAGATAATTCAAAGCGCGCTCATGGCAGCGATCACATGCATTGCTACCATGATAATAAGAGTGCCCTCCGTCGGGGCGGTCGGATATGTCAATATAGGTGATGCGGCAGTACTTATAAGCTCATGGCTTATAGGCGGGATATACGGAGCGATGGCGGCAGGCATCGGTTCGGGACTTGCAGATCTTCTGGCAGGATATGCTTATTATGTTCCGGGAACCTTCGTCATTAAGTTCTTAATGGCGTTGGTATCATATATTATCTATAAGGAGCTTACGCCTAAGCATGGAGAAGCCAAGAATGCGATCCGAAGGGTGATACCTTATCTTTTGTCGGGAATTCCTGCTGAGTTTGTTATGATAGCAGGGTATTTCCTGTATAAAGCATTTATTCTGGGTAAGGGCTATGCGGCGGCGCTTCCGTCCGTTTTTTCCAATATAGCCCAAGGGCTGACATGCCTGCTTGCGGCGACGCTTGTGGCGCTTGCCCTTAAGGGAGTCAATCTTAATTCGATAAAAGGAGATATGAGATAATGTACGAAGAGATAGAGGCACAGGCCAAGGCAGCGGTCTGTGAGATATGTGACAGAGCCGGGCTTAAGAAGGGCCAGATACTGGTAATAGGCTGTTCCACATCGGAGATATGCGGCAGCCGTATAGGTTCCGATTCCAAGGTAGAGGTAGCAGAGGCCGTCTTTAGGGGGATATACGGAGTATTGAAGAGCAGAGGTATATTCCTTGCCGCACAGTGCTGTGAGCATCTTAACCGTGCCATTATCATAGAGAGAGCGGCATTGCCATATCCGGAGCCTGTTAATGTGGTGCCTCAGCCTAAGGCAGGAGGTTCATGGGCTACAACAGCCTATAAGGAATTTGACGATCCCATAGCGATAGAAGAGATCAGGGCCGATGCCGGTATAGATATAGGGGATACACTTATCGGGATGCATCTTAAGAAGGTAGCCGTTCCTGTAAGACTTGATAATGACAGGATCGGAGAGGCACATGTGGTCGCCGCGAGAGTAAGACCCAAGTTCATCGGGGGTGAGAGAGCGCATTATGATGATTCGCTTAAGTAGACTTCCTTATCGGCTTATCTGACATTAAGAGCCTACCACTTTTTCTTGGGGCAGTGTGAGGCCTTCACATAAGCGCGGAATTCGACATAGCAGCCGCAGGCTTCGCAGGTGGCATCATTAAGCTTATCGCACGCAGAGCATATCGAGAGTCTTGATTCGTAGCAGTCGGAAGCTGCACGGTCGGACTCTTTTATTTTGCCCAGATATTCTTTAAGCATTGCCCTGTCGGCCTCGACACTGTCTCGCAGAAGACAGCGGGGGCATCTATAGGTTGTCTCTAATTGGTGCATAACCTATTCCTATATTGATATCCTGTGCATAATTACCGAGACGACGAATCCAGGCTGCATGGAACCAACGCCTTTTTAGTATATCATAAATTCCGGCGCTCGGCATCCATGCCTCGCTTTTCTACCGGAATTTATTGTATAACGTCGTGTTAAATCATAAATTCCGGCGCTCGGCATCCATGCCTCGCTTTTCTACCGGAATTTATTGTATAACGTCGTGTTATATCATAAATTCCGACACCCGGCATCCTGCCTTGCTTTTTACCGGAACTTATGAAGTGACAGACGGTACGAATTATATTACAATGAATATTGGTGAAACGTTTTACAAAGGCGTTATGATCAGTATGCAGGATGAAGCCGGTAACAATACATTCTGCATCAGTGCAGTGGGAGATAATAACCATTCCATCTGGGGAATACATTATACAGAATAACGAAAGAGAGGAAGCAAAATGGCAAAACTGGTTATCAACGAGACTAAGAGCAAGGGAACTATTGCACCAGAAATCTACGGACATTTCTCTGAGCATCTGGGAAGATGTATCTATGAAGGACTGTATGTGGGTGATGATTCGGATATACCAAATGTGAAGGGTATGAGGAAGGATGTGGTGGATGCTCTTAAGGAGATCAAGGTTCCGGTGCTTCGCTGGCCCGGTGGATGCTTTGCGGATGAATACCACTGGAAGGACGGTATCGGTGAGAAGTCTAAGCGTAAGAAGATGGTCAATACCCACTGGGGCGGTGTGACAGAGGATAACAGCTTCGGCACACATGAGTTCATGGAGCTGTGCAGTCAGATAGGATGTAAGACCTATGTCAACGGCAACCTGGGAAGCGGTACTGTACAGGAGATGAGTGAGTGGGTAGAGTATATGACCTTCGACGGAGAGTCTCCGATGTCCAACCTGCGCAAAGCCAACGGAAGCGAGAATAGCTGGAAGGTGGATTACTTCGGTGTGGGTAATGAGAACTGGGGCTGCGGAGGCAATATGACTCCCGAATACTATGCCAATGAATACCGCCGATATCAGACCTATGTGCGTCAGTACGATCCGAAGAAGCCTATCGTCAAGGTCGCCTGCGGAGCCAATGTGGATGATTACAACTGGACAGAGAAGGTGATGGAGACATGCTTTAAGAATACTCCACCGCATCTTCATGGTCTTATGGACATGATATCGTTGCACTATTACACTATGCCGGAGGGCTGGGAGCCTAAGGTGAGTGCAACGCAGTTCGATGCGGATCTGTATTATAAGACACTTAATCAGGCATATCGCATGGAGGAACTGGTAAGCAGGCATACTTCCATAATGGATAAGTACGATCCTGAGAAAAAGATAGGTCTCTCCGTAGATGAATGGGGAACATGGTTTAGAGTCGAGGAGGGCACCAATCCAGGATTCCTCTATCAGCAGAATACGGTGAGAGATGCTCTTGTAGCGGGTATCTCGCTTAATATCTTCAATAAGCACTGTGACAGAGTTAAGATGGCGTGCATAGCCCAGATGGTCAATGTATTGCAGTCGGTGATACTGACTGACGGAGATAAGATGCTCCGTACACCTACATATCATGTATTCCATATGTATCGTCATCATCAGGGAGCAGAGCTTCTTGAAAGCTCGTTATCAGGTGTATCCGTAATAGGCGAGGGCAAGTGTGAAGTGCCTGAGATCACGGAGTCCGTATCATGCAAGGACGGTGTGATAACCTTAACCGTTAATAATCTCTCTATGACGGAGAGTAAGACTCTTGATGTGGTGCTTACGGAAGATAAGGATTATGAGGTTATTGAGGCTTCCATGGTAGGCGGAAGCGATCCTCACGGATACAATACCTTCGATAACCCTGACAATGTAACGGAAGTAAGCTTTAATGGATGCAAGAAGGAATCGGGCAACAGGTTCTGCCTTACATTGCCTGCGGCATCCGTTGTGGAGATCAGATTTAAGGCGTAGGGCTCATTGGAATAACAGAATGATATATGCGATGACAATAAGGTACGGTATAACAGGTGAAAAACCTTGACAAATCCGTACTATAAATGGCAGTATATTTTTAGGAGAGTATACGTGGAAAATAGCTATAAGGGGATTTAGAGGAGTGTAGCAAAAAGGAGCAGACATCAACATGAACATTAAAAAAGATCCCTATTTAGGAGTAACTCTTTTGACAAAAGCAAAAAGGATCAGAGTCTTAGCATTTATATTGTCTTTGGGTCTTGCCTGCAGTCAGCTTTCTGTCCTTAGTGTCAGTGCGGCACCGGTAGAGGGAATAGCCGGTGAGCTCAGGGAGCTTAGTGAAATATCGTTTACTGATGTAGACAGACCAACTGTCGGAAAATATCTTGATACCAAAGCTTTGGTTCGTACTCATGAGAATATAAGCTGGGAGATCCCTGTCATTTGGATTGATGATCTGGGGAAGGTCGCCGATATAGCAAGGGCGGGCAGATCTTATATTCCGGCTTTCGTCTTCTTCATTCCCGACGGATATACGATCAGGGGGATAAGTACTGACGGTCACTTTAGTGTAGTGCTTCCTGATTACATGGTACAGATATTCGGGCTTAATTCCAGTGTATTCATAATGGATTCCGCAAGTGGGATTACATATGTTACGTTTGCTCCCATATATAGGGAGCAGAGTATCGGTTCGGATGCCGGCATAGTAAAGGCACCACGGGTATATCCTATAGGCAGCAGTGCCGTGGATGGTGACGATGACAGTGACAACGCGCTTGATCAGTCGGCCGATGACTCACCTGTGGAAAGCATACAGTCAGGAGGTGAACCAGCTGATCCTGCGGCTATTCCGGAGCAGGTAAGGATACACTGTTCACAAGGAGCAATTGATATTCTTGGCGTCGATATCCTTGAGGATCTGGTGTCCCGTGTTAAGAATAAGCTTGAACCTCAGGCTGTTAATCTTCTGGCCAATTCATTTGATGCATATAAATATGCATCGGGTACTGAGCTTGGAAAAAAGATAGGCTTATATATATATTATGAAGAGGGCTCTGTTGACGGATATAAAACTCCCGAAGATGCCCTTGCATACGTATCGGACAGATACATAGGCGATGCTTATTCGTATTACCTAGGTATAGATACAAAATCCGTGATGGAGCGAGATCCCGAAACAGGTGAGTGGCACTATAAGGAGGATGAAAAAGATAATCTGAGCAATACGATAGTCCATGAGATGATGCATGCATTCATGGATGATTACACCAGATACGGTATGAGCAGCAGTGATAACGGATTCCCGGTCTGGTTTGGTGAGGGAAGTGCCTCAGCCGTAGAGAATGTATATCAGTACAGGGCCTATTCTTTCCAGAAGCTTGGAGATATAGGGGAAGATAATGCTTTCAATTATGATCGGAATCGATATGAAAAAACGGTCAAATATTCACCGCAAGGTATAAAAAAAGCATATAGTGAAAGCCAAAACGAAGAAGAAGAGTATGAATACCATCTTACATCAGGCTGTACAGCCGGTGAGTATGTATCAGGGTATCTTGCTTATGTATATCTTGGTTATCTTGCGGCAATGTATGAGGGGAAGACGGATATTGTCAAAGTTACTGATAATAATAACACGCCCGATATCAGTGATGATACCGTATCGGTAGATATTGATAAGATCAGATTCGGTGCAGATAAGATACTCAAGCGGTTGCACGACAATGAGAACCTTGACAGAATAATTGCAAGCTGTTCATCACGGGTATCGGATGATACGGGTGAGACAGATACGGGCTCGTTCTACGGCAGCACCGCTGTATTTGAGGAAAGCTTTATTAAAGGTGATTCCGAAGGAGATGTTCACAGGCAGATATATAATTCCCAAAATACTCAGGTGGAAATACTCGGTTCACTTGCCTTTTGCACCTATTATCTCAATTATCTTGAGAGTGTGAGCGGAGAAGGCGATTGGAAAGCTCTCGCGAACGGATCAATATTGAAAAATAATATGGATTATTGTTCTCCACTTGACTGGAATAAGGAAGAGGAGAGCACACTCTATAATATTGTTAATACAGGAGGTTATGTTGCATCCACTGCTGATCATGACCGTGCTTATTATGATACCGCAGGCAGATCAGAAGTCATTGGATCATCCGAATCGACGGACTCTCAGGAACCAAAGATTACCGGAATACATGATGTCAGTCAGGATGAGCTTCCAATCGCAGCAAAAGCCGATGCAAGATGTGATGACACGGTAGAGAGTACAGATGCAGCGGTTGAGAGCACAGATGCAGCGGTTGAGAGTACAGATACAGCGGTAGAGAGTACAGATACAGCGGTTGAGAGCACAGATGCAGCGGTAGAGAGTACAGATACAACGGTTGTGAGTGCGGATACAGCGGATGATGCTGAGGATGGCGGTGTTCCTGAACCGGTAGATATGGTTGACATTCAGACAGACAGTGAAGCAGAGTCTTCAGGCTCCGACTCCGATGATATTGGTGATTCTGAGACTGCCTAAGTCGTGATGATAAATGCCTTGTTATATTCCGGTGAAAGATTATATCTTGAGGTATCGGGTCGCTGTCTAAGCTTGATTGTATAGCCGTGAAGTGCAGTGACCTTGTATGCAATAGACAGACCAAGTCCTGTCCCGCCTTGGACACCTTTTCTGTGTGTATTGCTTCTGGAGGTATCACCGGTATAGAAAGGGGTGAAGAGATGCTTAGCTGTCTCTTCATCTATCATATCACCGGTATCAGCGACAATGATACGGTTCCTTGTACCGTCCTTTCTGACTATTATCCCTATGGTAGTGCCTGCTTTATTATGCCGTACGGCATTGACAATGAGGTTGCTTATGACTCTGGACATCTGAAGTCTGTCGGCGTTGATCTCAATGCATTCTTCGGGGATATCAGCATCCATATTCATGCCGGCATTCTCTATATCGGTATATGCACCTGCCGCACACTCCCTGACTAACTCACATATGTCTGTCTTGCTTCTGTTAAGGGTAAAACCTTCATTTTCAAGCTTTGTATAGTCAAATAAAAGCCCGATGAGTTCATCCATACGGGCTGATTTATTCCTGATGGCTTCAAGATATTCTTCCTTCTTATCATCCGGCACAAGACCGTCTGAGAGAGCCTTGGCATAGCCGGATACGGTTGTCATCGGAGTTCGAAGATCATGTGCTATATCCGTAAGCATAAGATTACGCATACGAATGTCCTCCTGCTCCTTATGCCTGTCGGTCTCTTCTACGGCATTGAATTCCCTCATAACCATACCGGTGAATACCAGTGCACCTGCTATAAATGGAAGGATGGCCAGAATGAACAGACCAAGGACTGCTATCAGAAGCATGAAGCGCTTGCTCCCGTGCGGTGAAGACAGCCTTACAGTGTCGTGACCTCTGTATAGTATGCTCTGCATAAGGGAATTGATACCGTCAGTCAGCCTTGAAGTAAAAAGCTGCATCTGATCGGGTATGAGGTAGGAGATAAGAGTCACGATCAAAGCTGCAAGAGAAAGCAGCAGTATGATTATGATACCCCCTGTCCGGACATCCTCTATGTCCGTTCCCGGAAAGAAGAAGTCGCACATAAGAGGCATTATGATGATATTGATAAAAGCCATAACTGCGTATTCGCCGATGGATACAAGCAGCATAATACTAATGAATCTTAAGATTATGCGTCCTTTTAGTCTGGTTCTGTCGCCCATTGATAATCCCCCGTAAGCTTATGGATTCCCGGAATTCTCCATACGATAGCCAAGCCCCCTTAAGGTCCTTATGTATCCGTTCTGATCGTCGGAGAGCTTGCTTCTTAGCTTGCTGATGCATACCATGATATTATTATCCGATACAATATAGGTATCTTCCCATCCGTACTCGTATATCTGCTGCTTGGTGAAGACCTTACCGGGATGAGTCATAAAAAGCTCCATTATCCTGTATTCCATAGAGGTAAGCTCTATTGCCTGTCCGGCCCTTCTAAGAGTACATGACTGCCTGTCAAGCTCAAGGTCACGCACCTTTATTATATCCGTTCCGTCACCTGATGAACCGAGAGAATAGAACCTTCGTATGGCTGAATTGACTCTCGCCACGACCTCTAACGGATTGAAGGGCTTGGCAATATAGTCATCCGCTCCGAGATTAAGCCCCAGTATCTTCTCGGAATCAGCATCCTTGGCAGAAAGTATGATCACCGGGATATTGGAGTCTGTACGGAGTCTCTTAAGAACCTGATATCCGTCGGGTCCCGGCATCATGATATCAAGCAGACAAAGATCGGGTGCATCAAAACGAAGCTTAAGGATGGCCTCATCGCCATCCTTAGCTTCGCTTACTTCATAGCCCTCGTTCTCAAGATACAGGCGTAGAAGTTGTCTGATCTCTGCCTCGTCATCTGCTATAAGTATCTTCTTACCGTTCATTCACTATCTCCCGATAATACAGTATCCGCTGTCTGCTCTATCACCTTTAATGTGTCAATTGCACTTATGTGATCTTTCTTAAGTGTATCATATAATGCTGCGTGTGTCGCTCTTTTATATGGTGCAACATAGAATATTCCGAGCAGACCTATCGTAAGCATTGAGAGGATATCCCAACCGATGAATGAGAGGTCAAGTATGAAGGTCTTCCACTTCTGACCGGTCATCATTTCCTTGGATAATGCGAACACATCATTCTTATCCATATCGGGATTCTCGGCAAGGATATAAGGGATCATGCGGTATTCGTAAGCCTTGATGATACCGGGGATGATAAATAACAGCGACCATAGCATGGTGTATATGTCCCTTAAAAAAAGTATTTTGGCCACATTTCTATACCCGTTATCGAAGCCGTAGGCTATCTCTGCCATTTCTGCCGGTTCATCCAGATTCTTATAGAAGAATCTGTCACATCCAAGCTCCAAGGGATTGAGTATGAAGGCATCCAGTAAAAGGACAATGGCGAATATAAGCAGGAATAATACAACGAATACAAATCCGAATATCATTGCGGCAGCCGTTTTACCTGCACCTGAGAGTTCTCCTTCATCGGCGTGCTCAATATCTATGTTGATGCCGTCAACTACATTCATATCGATATTTGCACTTATCGCATCCGTATCGTCTTCCGAACCATCCATGTCTTCTGATAATTCATCTGTAACCTCATCTGTAGAAGAGCCTACGAGTGCACCCGGACTTGCCGAAGCCGGCACATGCACTCCGGCGCCGCTGCCTGTGACCAGTGCCAGTATAAGGGCTGTCAATACGCACTTCCAGTAGTTTTTGTTAAATGTCTTCTGACCAATCTTCTTAAGTTCACTTCTGCTCCACATGATATACTCCTCCTTCTTATCCTGCGTGCGAGTTATCTTGTTCATGAGGCTATGATAGCAGTCTAACCTTACCGTCGGAATCGGTTAATCTTAACTTAACCTTAAAAGAAGACAGGCTCGTGGCTTGTCAAATAGTGAGATGTGAAATATACTGATACGGGAGGCGGAGCTAAGTTATATGAATACCATAATAGTAGGAATGGGTGCATTGGGACTTCTGTTCGGTGAGAAAATTGCAAGAAATACCGGCAATGAACATACATATTATCTTATGAACAGGGAGCGCTATAATCGTCATATTAATGATGTGTATAAGATCAACGGAAAAGAGGTTAGTCTTAATATTGCCAGTGCGGATGATCCGGATATGATACCTTATAAGAAAGCTGATCTGGCGATAATTGCCACCAAATACGGTGGTCTTAGGGATGCGATCGAGATGCTTAAGCCATATACAGATGAAAAAACCATAATAATATCTTTGCTTAACGGGATCACAAGTGAGGATATAATTGCAGAGACGTATGATAGAGACAATATCATTGACTGTGTACCGATCGGAATGGATGCCATGAGAGACGGCTGTAATGTGGATTATACCAAGGAGGGAAAGCTGCAGATCGGTATAAGGCTTCAGTCGCAGAAGGAGTCGCTTGACAGGCTTTGCTCTTACTTTGATGATGGTGGGGTAACATATGAGGTCATGGATGATATACGGCATGCCATGTGGAATAAATTCATGATAAATGTCGGCATCAACCAGACATGTATGGTGTATGAGACCACATATTTCCATGCGATCAATGACCCCAAAGCCAAGGCAGACCTGCAGGGAGCCATGAAGGAGGTGGTAACCCTTGCAGGCTTAGAGGGTGTTAATCTTACCAAAGAGGATTATGACAATGACATTCGTATCCTTAACGGACTTAATCCGAACGGATACCCATCGATGCGTCAGGATGCAGTGGCGCACAGATACTCGGAGGTAGAGCTTTTCGCAGGTACTATGCTTAAGCTTGCGTCTAAGCATGGCATTGAATTGACTGTGAACAGAAGATATTATGATGCGATCAAAGAAATAGAGAGCAGGTATTAGGATTACATGGTAAGTTACATTGCGGCTATGGGGACAGCCGGATTGGGTCCCGGGAATGCGACACCTGTAGCCGAGTTTAATGTATTTTCAGATCCCTTGGCTTATAAGGAGATGCTTGACTTTGGGATACCGGTAACTATCGTTGGACTTGATATGTGCAGAGGTGAATCGGAGTGGACGGCTGAACAGTTTGATAAGCTGTCCGAAACCGGTGCTGCGGGCAAATTTGTCGCCGAATCATTCACAAAGCTCAGGGAATTCTATGAGTTAAATGGCTCAGCGGACTCCGTTATGAACTGTGATTCGCTTGCTATGGCATGTGTGCTTTATCCGGACTTTGTCAAGGATACCATCATGTGCCACGGAAGTTGCCAGACAAATCAGGGAGAGGCATATTCGCAGGTGATCTTTTATCAGGAAGGATTTATATATGATACCGGTGCGGTCGATTATGATTTCAATGTGAGACTTGTTTCACAGGTGGATAAGACAGCATTTTTTGACCTCTATCTGGATGCAATAAGAGATATTCGCTAAATAACGCCAAGGAATTAAGACGGTTACTAAATGGAAATATACACCGACACATGTTGCCGGTGTGTCGCAATCCGGTAGATTTATCTGGTGGATAATGGGACTATTGAATTGACTGCCGCAATGTGATAGTATAGACAAAGTTGAATACGGAAAAGGATAAGGTGTCCGGAGATCCGAATATGATGATATTCGGGTCCGGTCCGGGTGAAAAGGGAAACAGGTGAAAGTCCTGTACGAACTCGTCACCGTAATAGAATTAACAGGTTCCGGCGACTCATTGCAATGGCAATTTCGCCGGGAACCTGTAACATTCCTGCAAACGCCACTTTGTGGTGTGGATGGGCATAATGCAGAGGGAGCTTATGGAATTATCCACTGAGTACGCTTGGGAAGGATTCATAAGTGTTGATCTTTAAGTCGGGAGACCTGCCTTATTCTGCATGGAAGTATAACTTCAAGCCACGAGTAATTGGTTGTGCGTATGTATATCGCGTATGTTAGATACGGGATATTACTTTGTGTACAGCCCTTGTCTGCGTATGCGGTCAGGGGTTTTCTGTTGTGTTACAGATTTTTTGCTCAGGATATGGAGTCTCTTCCGTGACATGACGGGTCTGTGATCCGCCGATCGGTGTTCGACAGTGCAATATTATATAAGAAGTGGGCGATTTTTGGCCCGGAACGGAGGAGATTTTATGAAGAAAAAGATCGCAGGACTTATGGTGACGGCACTTATGACAGTGCTCATGGCAGGAGCGGCTCTTACAGGCTGCGGCAAGAGTGCAGGTAAGCAGGCTATACTGGTCGTAAGCTTCGGTACAAGCTATAATGACAGCAGGGATAAGACAATAGGCGCTATAGAGAATGCCATTGCCAAGGCTTATCCGGATTATGAGGTAAGAAGGGCTTTCACAAGCCAGATAATCATCGATAAGCTTAAGGAGAGGGACGGACTTGAGATAGATAATGTGACAGAGGCGCTTGACAGAGCCGTAGCGGATGGTGTTAAGACACTTGTGGTACAGCCCACCCACCTTATGGACGGTTATGAGTATACAGACCTTAAGGACGAGCTTGATAAGTATAATGATAAGTTCGATAAGATCGTGATAGGTGCTCCCCTGCTTACTACCGATGATGACTTCGAGGCTGTGATCAAGGCTATAACAGAGAAGACTGCGTCATATGATGACGGCAAGACAGCCATAGCCTTCATGGGTCATGGAACAGAGGCCGACTCCAATGCGGTATACGGCAAGCTTCAGCAGATGATCACCGCTGACGGCTATGATAACTATTATATAGGTACGGTGGAGGCTACACCTTCCATAGATGATGTGGTTGCTGCACTTAACGGCAAGGGTACATACGAGAAGGTGGTTCTTGAGCCTCTTATGGTTGTTGCCGGAGACCATGCGAATAACGATATGGCAGGCGATGAGGATGATTCATGGAAGTCTATACTTGAAGCAGAGGGCTATGAGGTGGAATGTCTTATAGAGGGCCTCGGACAGATTGAGGGTGTGCAGGCACTCTATGTAGCTCATACCGGTGCTGCAATTGAGAGCCTGAAGTAGTGATTATGCATATCGGATCATACATCCTGCATGATGTGGTATATCAGATGCAGGATGTATGAATGATATGAGAAAGAGGAATACAGAGAGTATGTACTACAGGTATAAAGGGATAATCGGAGAAGTAAGAATAGTGAAGGCACTTTGTTCGATACTTGCCATCGGACTTATACTCGGATTGTCATTCAAGGTTAAGGCTGCTACAACAGACGTGACACAGGACGCAGTCTCAGATGCGGATAAAAGCTCTATGATAGCTTCTGATGATGAGAAGGCACCTGCAACATCAGTGGGAAGTGAGGATATGATTCCCATATATGCGAAGGATGTCAATGAGGGAAGCTATGACATGGAGGTGGAGAGCAGCTCCTCAATGTTTAGGATAGTTGCCTGTAAGCTTAATGTGACTTCTTCAGGTATGAGTGCGGATATCACTCTTGGTGGCACAGGCTATCTTAAGCTCTATATGGGTACGGGGCAGCAGGCAGTGGAAGCTGATGAGTCAGAGTATTCACAGTATAACGAGGGTGCAGACGGAGCGTATACATATACGGTTCCCGTGGAAGCACTCAATAAGCCGCTTGAATGTACTGGCTTCAGTAAGAAGAAGGAGAAGTGGTACGATCATCAGATATGCTTCATGGCGGATACCCTACCGGACGGAGCACTTAAGGTAGCACTTAAGCCTGTCACACTTGATCTTAAGGATGGCAAGTATAAGGCTGATGTAACTCTTACAGGTGGAAGCGGTAAGGCTACTATAGAATCGCCGGCAGAGCTTAATGTATCGGAGGGAGCCGGTACGCTTAAGGTTACATGGAGCAGTCCGAATTACGACTATATGGTAGTTCACGGTGTGAGATATGAGCCTGTCAATACCACGGGCAATTCCGTATTCGAGATACCTCTGTGGAATATAGATGAGCCTATGACAGTGATAGCGGATACCACAGCCATGAGCACACCTCACGAGATAGAATATGACATAACTGTCACATATGACGGGATAAAGCGCGACAACGGCGGCATGATAGCAGGAATACTCATAATCATAGCGATCATAGCGGTAGCTGTCACGGTGACTTATACAGACAGCAGGAAAAAGAAGCAGGATGCGAAGGATAAGCAAGATACGACAGACAAGAATGATAAGGCAGATGAGAAATAAGATTCACGGATGGTGCTTATGCACCATCCTTATTATTAACACAATACTGATACTTACCATGACGGCTTGCGGGAACGCTAAGAACATAGGTACAGAGAGCAAAAGCAGTATAAGTAGTACAGGTAGTTCAGGTAGTACAGCGGATAATAAGATATATAAGGAGATGAAGGGGCAGGCAGGTGATGAGACATCTCTTACGACTAAGGAGGAAGCTTCATCACTGTCAGCCGGACTTATATACACCGGCAGAGATAAGAATCTGTATGCACAGAGCTTTGTCATAGACAGATATGAGGATGGCAGCAGGCTTCTGTCTGTGGCTAACGGCGATAAGTATCTGGTCACGTCTAAGGACAGGGAAGATATTGCCGATATCCCGGAGGATGTCACGATACTTAGAGAGCCCGTGGATAATATATATCTGGTGTCAACGGCTTCGATGGATTATTTCGTCAGGCTTAACGGACTGTCAAAAGTAAGATTTGTATCTCTTAAGGCGGATGACTGGACAATAGAAGAGGTTGCAGATATGTTTAAGCATGAGGATGTACTTCTCTATGCGGGCAAGTACAGCGCACCTGACTATGAACTGCTTGCCACTAAGGGATGCAGACTCGCTATAGAGAATACCATGATATATCACAGTCCTGAGGTTCTTGATAAGCTGCATGCCATTGGGATAGATACAATGGTTGAATACAGCAGCTATGAGGAACATCCTTTGGGAAGAGTGGAATGGATACGCTTCTATGGTGCCCTTATCGGAGAGGATGACAGGGCCGAAGAGTTATTTGAAAGGGAATGCAGGATTCTTGAAGAGATGGACACAACGGATACAGGCGGTAAAACAGTAGCCTTCTTCTACTTTACACAGAGTGGCTCGGTCAATGTCAGGGTATCTGATGATTATGTTCCGAAGATGATAGAGCTTGCGGGGGGTAAGTATGCTTTTCCGGATATAGTAACCGAAGGGAAGAAGAGCAGTATCAATATGACACTTGAGGAGTTCGTAAGCAGGGGAAGTGAAGCGGATGTGCTCATATATAATTCCACCATAGACGGTGAGCTGTCGGGAATTGATGATCTGCTTGATAAGAACAGCGTACTGGCAGGCTTTAAGGCAGTTAAGAGCGGTGAGGTATACTGTACCACCATAAGTCTCTATCAGAGACCTATGGGATGTGCAGATCTTATAAAGGAGTTCAATACGATACTTAAGGGTGAATACAAGGATGGAGAAGGCGAATTCATATACAGGCTCCGTTAGAATTAGATATGCGTTGATTTTCGCTGTCATGACAGCGCTGACATTATTGCTGGTCGCACTTAACATCGTCACCGGAAGCGTGGATATACCGCTTAGGGATGTGGTAAGACTTTTCCTATCCGGACGTGGGACAGATGGCGGCTTATACGGAACATTAGGCGCTAATGAAGTGTACTCAACATACGCAAGTATAATATGGGATATCAGATTTCCGAGGGCATTGTCCGCAATGATACTCGGAGGAGCCTTGTCTCTTGCGGGGTATCAGCTGCAGAGCTTTTTTCATAATCCGATAGCAGGTCCTTTTATCCTAGGTATAAGCTCAGGCTCTAAGCTTATGGTGGCTCTGCTTATGGTGTTCGGCTTCGGACTTATGAGACAGGGCGGGAGCGTGAGTCTGGTGATAGCAGCCTTGGCGGGAGCGATATTAAGCATGGGATTTATCCTGCTCATATCGGGGACTGTGGGCAATATGTCCGCACTTGTGGTATGCGGTGTGATGATAGGATATATATGCTCGGCCGTAACGGATTTCGTGGTGACATTTGCGGCAGATGCGGATATAGTCAACCTTCATAACTGGTCGAGAGGGAGCTTCTCAGGGAGCGGCTGGAGCGGAGTTAAGGTATCTGCCGTTACGATAGCTATAGTGCTTATATTGTCCATATACATTGCGAAGCCTCTGGGGGCATATGCCCTGGGAGAAGAGTATGCGCTTGGAGTGGGCATTAACGTGAAGAGGCTAAGGGCGCTGCTTGTGCTCCTTTCAAGCCTTGCCGCAGCCATAGTAGTAGCATATGCGGGTCCCATATCATTCGTTGGGGTGGCTGTACCCCATCTGTGTAAGAGGATATTCGCTTCGAGCAGACCCATTATACTGATACCCGGATGCTTCCTGGGGGGAGCTATATTCTGTCTTGTATGCGATATGATAGCAAGAGTCGCCTTCGCACCGACGGAACTTAGTATAAGTACCGTTACGGCTGTATTCGGCGCGCCTGTTGTGATATGGGTGCTAATAGACAGACATAGGAGAGGCTATATACGAAGCGTAAGGCATGGTGGATTAAGATGACAGAGGCATATGTTACTCTTAAGTCTGTGACTACAGGCTACGGTAGAGACAATATAATACACAGGGATATGGACCTTAATGTGGCTAAGGGGGAGATACTGTGTCTGATAGGTCCCAACGGTGCCGGCAAATCAACCCTTCTTAAGACCATAGCAGGTGTGCTTCCGTTAATATCGGGACATATATATATAGATGGCAAAGAGGTGCCTGCGGGTGGCAGAGAGAGAGCGAGACTTATAGCATCCGTGCTTACGACACCGCCCATAACGGAGTATATGTCGGTATATGATGTGGTGGCAGGCGGAAGATATGCGCATACCGGAAGCTTCGACATACAGGGTAAGAGAGACAGGGATATAGTAAGCAAGGCCCTTTCGGATACGGAGACATGGGACATAAGGGATAGGGATTTTACCAGACTGAGTGACGGTCAGAGACAGAGAGTGATGATCGCAAGGGCGCTTGCCATGGAGCCTAAGCTTATGATACTGGATGAGCCCGTGTCACATCTTGATATATACTATAAGCAGCAGGTATTCGATATACTTAAGAGGTTGAAACAGACATGTGACATCACTGTCATAATGTCTCTTCACGAGCTTACAGATGTTGCGGGTATCGCTGACAGGGTCGCGGCTCTGGGTGCAAGCGGTATCGCCCTTATGGGTAAGCCGGATGAAGTCATTACGGATGAGAATATCCACAGGCTTTTTTGGAGGCAGGATAAGATATAGAGATATGGCTAAGAAGATAATGATACAGGGCACGATGTCCGGTGTGGGTAAGAGCCTCATAACGGCTGGGCTGTGTCGCATATTTGCGCAGGACGGATACAGGGTAGCGCCCTTTAAATCACAGAATATGGCGCTTAATTCCTATGTGACGGAGGACGGATGCGAGATAGGCAGAGCGCAGGCCATGCAGGCCGAGGCTGCGGGGTGTAAGCCTGCGGCAGAGCTTAATCCCATACTGCTTAAGCCCAATACGGATACAGGCTCGCAGGTTATAGTCATGGGTAAAGCCATAGGGGATATGTCCGCCATGGAGTATTATTCCCGTAAGCGGGAGTTCATACCCTATATCCTTGATTCCTTTACAAAGCTTGAAGAGGAATATGACATTATAGTGATAGAGGGAGCAGGCTCTCCGGCTGAGATCAATCTAAAGGATAACGACATCGTCAATATGGGCCTTGCAGAGCTTGTAGATGCGCCTGTACTTATCGTGGGGGATATAGACAGGGGAGGAGTATTCGCTCAGTTGCTTGGAACCCTTGATCTTCTGACAGCAGAGGAGAGAGAACGTGTAAAAGGGCTTGTGATCAATAAATTTAGAGGAGATCCATCGCTCCTTGACTCAGGGATAAAGATCCTTGAAGAGAGGGGAGGTGTACCTGTAGCCGGGCTGATACCGTATATGGATGTAAGGCTTGAAGATGAGGACAGTCTGTCGGAGAGACTTAGCGTCATTGGCAGTGCTGCCAATAAGAACAGGATCATCGATATAGCCGTAATAAGATTCGGCCGAATGTCCAATTATACTGATATGGATATATTCGAGGGATTCGATGACGTGGGGATAAGATATGTAGAGAGTCCCAAGGATATCGGCAGGCCGGATATGGTGATTCTGCCCGGAAGCAAGAATACTATAGAGGATCTTAAGAAGCTGTATGAAAGCGGTATGGCTGAGATGATACTAAGACTTGCGAAAGAGGGCTGCGT
Organism: Lachnospiraceae bacterium UBA3826; assembly: GCA_002393095.1. Taxonomy (GTDB): domain Bacteria; phylum Bacillota; class Clostridia; order Lachnospirales; family Lachnospiraceae; genus Colinaster. Next base: position 17,330 of record DGII01000019.1, read on the forward strand.
GATATTCGGAATATGCGGTGGAATGCAGATGTTAGGTAAGTACATATATGAGGACGAAGACTGTGTAAGGAGCATGTCCGTGGACGGAAGATATGAGGGGCTTGGCCTGCTTCCCATCTATACAGTTCTTGGATATGATAAGACTCTTAAGCGGATAAGCACCGTGATAGGTAAGACCTGCGGAACCTTAGAGAGCCTGACCGGACATGAGGTTACAGGATATGAGATACATGAAGGAAGGACTTATCATATGGAGAATTCATCCGGTGAGGGTGAGAATAAAGCCGGACTTACAGAGGCTATTGTATGCAGCGACTCAACCGATAGCATGAATGTATACGGCACATATATACATGGTATATTCGATGAAGGTGGGACTGCGAAGGCTGTCGTGAGAGCGCTTGCCGGAATAAAGGGTGTAGCTGTCAGCAGGCCGGATAAGTCGGATATACAAAGCTACAGGGAATACAAAGAGACACAGTATGACAGGCTGGCGGATATACTCAGGAAGAGCCTTGATATGGATGCCATATACGGGATGTTAAGATGACGAGGGATATCAGTATAGATACACCGGATAAAAGAATATACGATGAGGTCAAGGCAAAATGGGACTTAATAGCCAAGCCCATAGACGGACTCGGCTTAATGGAGGATATCGTATGCAGGATAGCCGCCATATCTGAGGATGCGGAGCTTAAGAGCATATACAGAAGTCTGCTTACGATCCTTTGTGCCGATAACGGAGTCGTGGCAGAGGGTGTAACCCAGACAGGACAGCAGGTCACAGCATCCGTGATGGAGCAGATGGGCAGAGGCGCATCCTCGGTGTGTCGTATGGCTAAGGTGTCGGGAACGGATATACAGGTATATGACATAGGTGTCAATACTGATGCGGTATATGAAGGTGTTGACCTAAGATATAAGGTAGGTAAGGGCACCCGTGATCTTGTCAGGGAGCCTGCAATGTCAGAAGCAGAGCTTGAAAGGTGTATAGAAGCGGGAATAGATATAGCTGCCCGTGCCAAGGATGCGGGATACGGACTGCTTGCCATAGGAGAGATGGGGATAGGCAATACAACGACCTCAGCCTGCGTATGTGCAGGGCTTCTTGGGCTTGATGCCCGTACCGTTACGGGAAGGGGAGCAGGGCTGTCCGATGATGGACTTAAGAAAAAAATATCGGTAGTACAGGATGCCATCGACAGATATAAGCTGTATGATCTGCCTGTCACAGAGGTCTTAAGGACGGTCGGAGGCTATGATATAGCAGGGCTTACGGGTATCTGTATAGGTGCTGCGATCTCTCACATCCCTGTCATCTTAGACGGCTTCATAACAGAGACAGCGGCACTTACGGCTGAGAGACTCTGTCCTGGTGTAAGGGATTATCTCATTGCATCCCATAGCGGCAGAGAGGCCGGAACCGTGGCAATAGAGAGGGAGCTGGCGTTAGAGCCTGTGATACACGCAAGGCTTTCTCTTGGAGAGGGCACCGGAGCCGTGATGCTCATTGAGCTTATACGGCAGGCTATGGCCGTGTACAGTGAAGTATACGGATTTGATGACATAGGTATGGACGGTTATATAAGATATTAGGATAATAAGATAATAAGCTCTGACAGTGCATATAGGGGCTGATACAGAGTATATGTTCATATATCAAGCCTTAGGATCGGGAGACAGATATGCTCGTATTCATATACGGTGGAAGCGGCAGCGGTAAATCCGAATTTGCCGAACAATATATATGTAACGCATGCGGGACAGACAGAGATAAGCTTTATATAGCCACGATGAAGGAGTCCGGAGAGGACGGTAAGAGGCGCATACAAAGGCACAGAGACAGGCGCAGGGACATGGGCTTTATAACCGTGGAGAAGCCTGTGCGACCCGGTGAGCTGGAAGATGTTAAGGAATATGTCCTGCTTGAATGTGTATCCAATCTCCTGGCCAATGAGATGTATGAGACGTATGATACGGATGATACGGATGCTTCCGACAGTGACCATGATGATATGGGTGACGGTGACAGAGCAAGCACCGGGGCCGTGATCGTAGAGGGAATATTGAATGATATATCGGATATTGAGAGAAGGTCAAGGCTTATGGTAGTGGTATCCAATGATATATTCTCTGACGGTGTGGATTATCCCGAATCCGTAAGAGAGTATATGAAGGCGTTGGCTGATATCAACAAAAGCCTTGTAAAAGCGGCAGACGAAGTATATGAAGTGACTGCGGGGATTGCCATAAAGCGGAAGCTTCTTTGAGCATATGACTAAGCGGTGTGAGTGTAATGAACAGTAATCATATGATGGATAGTGATGATAAGGCTGTTGTCCTTAAGACAGGTAAAGGAAGCGTGATTAAGGATATACTGACCTCGGCGCATATGGCCGTATCGGTATATACCAAGATTCCCATGCCGTATATAGACATGACGGGAAGCAGTCCGAGATTCTTATTCTGCTTCTTCCCCTTGGTGGGGCTCATAATGGGCGTCATCGTATGGCTATGGAACTGTCTGTATGCGTTGACAGGAGCGGATATGCGTCTCCTATGGGCGGCTGTGACGGCTGCGCTGCCGATTTTCATCACCGGTGGCATACATATGGACGGATATATGGATTGCATGGACGCATACTCATCATACAGGGACAGGGATAAGAGGCTTGAGATACTTAAGGATTCCCATGTGGGCGCATTCGCTGTTCTGTGGACTGTCATATATATGCTTATATATACGGCGGTCATATATCATATGCCGGATGAAAGGATCATACTGCTTGGAGTGGTATATACGACGGAGAGGATATTGCTTGGATTCTGCCTTATGGGTTCATCCATGGCAAGGCAGAAGGGGATGCTTGCATCTGTGATGCAGGATACGGCAAGGGGAGCAACTACAGTCATACTGCTTGTGGAGCTTATGATATGTGCAGCATATGTGGTATATTATGCTTCGCTTTTTAAACAGGGAGCAGGCTATGATGCGGGGCCGGATGTCCTGTGGATAGTGACACTGTATGCGGTAATGGCTTCGGTGGGTGCCATTGGAGTATATAAGGCACATAAGACTCTGGGCGGTATGACGGGAGACACCTGCGGATGTGTGATACAGATGATGGAGATAGCGGGGATATTGGTGCTTACATTATGATACTTGTAATAGGCGGAGCATATCAGGGCAAATATGAATTTGTCCGTAATGAACTTAATATACCGGATGATAGGATATGGAACAGGCTTCATGAGTATATAAGAGAGCATGAGGATGAGAAAAGGTGCGTCGATAAGATAGATGCATGGATAGCCGATAATCCCGATGGGGTGCTCATATGCGATGAGGTAGGATGCGGAGTGGTTCCCATAGATGATACCGACAGGGAATACAGGGACAGAGTAGGGCATATACAGATAAGACTGGCGAGGGAAGCCTTAGCAGTATACAGAGTAACCTGCGGTATAGGCATTAAGATCAAATAAGGGTACAGACAATGCAGATCGAACTGATAATGATACGCCACGGCAAGACGCTGTGGAACGAAGAAGAGCGATATATAGGACTGACAGATATGTCATTATCCGATAACGGTGTTCGTGAGATAAGGGATAAGATAGCAGAAGGGATATATCCGGATATCGACATCCTTTACGCAAGTCCACTAAGAAGGTGTATCGAGACCGCAGAGCTAATATATCCGAACCTAAGCCCCATAATCATAGACGAGTATAAGGAGATAGACTTCGGGAGACTTGAGGGTAAGCGCTTCGAAGATATGAAGGACGATCCGGTATTCAAGGCATGGCTGCAAAGCGGAGGCAGGACTGACTTTCCGGGATATGAGGATAAGGATAGCTATATGGACAGGGTGCTTAGAGGATATGAGAAGATGCTTATATCCATAAGAGAGGAAGTGACAGAGAGGCCGGATATAAGTAAGTGCCGTCCCCTGACTGTGGGGATAGTCTGTCACGGAGGAACCATCATGTCCATAATGGCTAAGGATGACAGGGACAGCTACTATTCGCACATGACAGGCAACGGAGGTATAATGCGATGCTTGGCAGACATATAGCGGCGTATCTTATCGCCTGTATAATGGATATGTTAATAGGCGATCCGCACACTCTTCCTCATCCTGTGAGGCTGATAGGTAAGCTTATAGCTGTCCTTGACAGAATTCTTGGACCTAAGGATATGGAATTGGGCGGACATAAGGCTGTGGCGGGAGATGATGAACCTGAAGGCAATATAAGTATGGAAGCGGCATGGGGAAGACGGACTGCTGACTACAGCATGAGGGTTAAAGGCGTCCTGCTCTGGACCATCACGGAGCTTATGACAGTAGGAACGGCAGCACTGCTTTTGATCGGAGCCTGCCATATACATAAGGCAGCAGGTATGGCGGTGGAAGCGCTGTTGACATATTATATCTTCGCAGCAAGGAGCCTGTATGATGAAAGCATGCGGGTATACAGAGATCTGGATAGTCCGGATGATGACAGGCTTGTAAGGGCAAGGAAGAGTCTGTCAATGATAGTCGGCAGGGATACGGATAACCTTGATGAAGGTAAGATATGTGATGCGGCCGTTGAGACGGTGGCTGAGAATACCTCGGACGGAGTGATAGCACCCATGATATATGCAGTGCTTGGAGGCCCGATAGCCGGATATCTGTATAAGGCTGCCAATACCATGGATTCGATGATAGGCTATAAGAGTGCAAGATATAAGGATCTTGGGTGGTTCGCAGCAAGGGTTGATGATGTGCTTAACTTCATTCCCGCAAGAATAAGCGCCTTATTGCTGATAGGGGCAGCGTGGATATGCAAGGGAGACATATATGCGAAAAATGCATTAAGGATATATAAAAGAGACCGGAATGTGACGGAAAGTCCCAATGCCGGACAGTGCGAAAGCGTAATGGCGGGAGCGCTCGGACTTAGACTTGGAGGATATGCAAGCTACGGCGGTAAGATCATAGATAAGGTCGCTATAGGAGACGGAAGACCTTACGCCGCAATCTCGGATATAGCGGATGCCAACAGACTGATGCTTATGGCAGCTACGATCATGGGAGCCATAGCAATCGGGCTTATGACATTCATCTATTATATGCTGTGAAGATAAAGCAGCATGAGAATAGTACAGATACAGTATACAACGTATACGACGGATGATCGGGACAGAGGCTTATATGTATATACACGGCGGTGACATATATCGCAATAAGGTGGAGAAGGACTTCTCGGTGAGTATCAATCCATATGAATGGACGGATGAACTGAGAGCGGATATAGTGAGAGTCATGCAGGATGAGAGTCTGATATACACTTATCCCGATGCGCTGAATGCAAGACTTACGGACGAGGCAGCTTCATATGAGGATACGATTGCAGAACTTGTGGTCTGCGCAGGCGGAGCCTCGGAGCTTATAAGCGCCGTATGCATGCTTCAGAGGGATAGTGCGGTACTGCTTCAGGCACCCTGCTATATGGGATATGAGAGGGCGATACGTGCAGCGGGCGCAGAGGTGATGTACTGCTATCCGGATGGCAGAAGCGGCTTCTTTAGCTTATCGCCTCTTATCGGTGTGCTTAAGACAGGAGACGAACACGGCATAGAGGGAGCCCTCGGTAAAAAAAAGGATGTCGGTATGGTGATAGTCACTAATCCCTCTAACCCCACGGGCGCGCTTGCTAACCCGGATGAACTTAGAGAGATCGTATGCCTGTGCAGGGATAAGGATATAGTGCTTGCGGTGGATGAAAGCTTTATGGAGCTTGTCATGTCTCATGAGGAGTATGATGCAGTCTACGGCCGTATCCTTAGAGAGACTACCGGTAAGGTGATAAGACTTAAGTCCATGACCAAAAGCTATCGTATACCGGGACTGAGGCTAGGATATGCGGTATGCAGTCATAAGGAGACAGCAGGCCGCATAAGAGATATCCTGCCCGAATGGAATATATCCGGCCCTGCCACAGAAGCAGGAATAGCGTGTCTTAAGGACAGGTCGGATTATCTTAAGAGAAGCAGGGAATATATAAAAAGTGAACGTGCAGGTCTGTCATATGGTCTTAAGGAACTGGGGCTTAAGGTATATGAAGGTGATGCCAATTACATCCTGATATATAGTGATTTACCACTGTATGAGAAGCTTCTTGACAGGGGTATGCTCATAAGGGATTGTGAGACCATAGAGGGCCTGAAGCATGGATTTTACAGGCTTTCTCTAAGACACAGTGAAGATGACTATGCACTTATGAGTAGCATAAAGGACATTATTACGGAATGCGGTGGGATAGATGGAAGACGATAAACTCATTGATATCAAATATTACAAACCAAGCGATATAGAGGCAAGAAGCTTTAATATGATCGAAGAAGAGCTTGTACGGCTTGGGAAGGAGCTGCCTTATGAGGAACCGGACAGGGAGGATAAGGAAGAGCATCATATTAAGAAGGCACCTGTCATAAAGAGAGTTATCCATACCACAGCAGACTTCGATTATGCCGATAACCTCTTATTCAGTGAGGATGCGCTTGTCAAAGCGGAAAAGCTTCTAAGGTGCGGCTGTGTGATAGTGACTGATACCAATATGGCTTATGCCGGCATCAATAAGAAAGCGCTTGGTAAGCTTGGGGCAGAATGCATCTGTTATATGGCGGATGAGGATGTGGCAAGGGAAGCTGCCGCAAGAGGAGTTACAAGGGCAACGGTAAGCATGGAGAGAACCTTAAAGCTTGACAGACCTGTGATATATGCGATAGGCAATGCACCTACTGCCTTAGTAAGTATATATGAGAACAGGCATAAGCTGCAGCCGGGACTTGTGATAGGGGTTCCCGTAGGCTTTGTCAACGTGGTGGCTGCCAAGGAACTTATAATTTCAAGTGATATCCCATATATAGTAGCAAGGGGCAGAAAGGGCGGAAGCAATGTAGCGGCCGCTATAGTCAATGCCCTTATGTATCAGGTGACGGACAGATAAGGAAGGGCTATAGGTATCCTAAGAACAGTATGGTCGTCACAGGCTGATATGCAGAAAGCGACAAGAGAGACATGGATGACAGGAACGGACTAAGAAAGGGCTTTACAACCGGAAGCTGTGCGACGGCAGCGGCTAAGGCAGCGGCTTATATGCTCTTATTTAATGATGAGCTTAAGTGTATATCCGTCATGACACCCGGCGGTGTGGAATACAATGCGGATATATATGACATTAAGAGAAGTCACGACAGTGTAAGCTGCGGGGTAAAGAAGGACAGCGGAGACGATCCGGATATCACCAACGGGATAATGGTATACGCAAGGGTCAGTCTGCGCGATGATGAGCCGGAAGATATTAAGATAGACATCAGTGGCGGAAAAGGCATCGGGAGAGTGACTAAGCCCGGACTGGATCAGCCTGTGGGAAGCTATGCTATCAATTCCGTTCCGAGGAGGATGATAGATAATGAAGTCAGAGCCGTGGCCGTTCTTGCAGGATTCAAAGGATGTCTGGAGGTGGAGATATCCATACCTGAGGGAGAGGAACTGGCGGTTAAGACCTTTAATCCGAAGCTTGGTATAGAGGGCGGTATATCCGTCATAGGCACGAGTGGGATAGTGGAGCCTATGAGCACCAAGGCGCTTATAGATACCATACGGCTTGAGCTTAAGCAGCGAATGGAATCCGGATATGACTATGCGGTCATTGTACCCGGCAACTACGGAAGAGACCTTGTGTATAAGCACTTCGGCTATGATATTGACAGAAGTGTCAGGTGCAGCAATTACATAGGAGACACCTTCGATATGGCATATGAGCTTGGCTTTAAGAGACTGCTGCTTGTGGGGCATATAGGCAAGCTTATCAAGGTTGCGGGTGGTATCATGAACACTCATTCAAGAGAGGCCGATTGCCGTATGGAGATACTTACATCCATAGCTCTGCTTAAGGGTGCGGATGTTAAGCTGTGTAAGGATATAATGGAATGTACTGCTACGGAGGAGGCCGTGAGACTTATAGCGTCCGAGGGTATCTTAGAGCCCGTGATGGAAGAGGTGACAGAGAGGATAGTCGGATACATAGCCTCCCGTATGGAGCGTGACCCGATGTGTTCGGGCGGCAATAAGGATGTTCCCTCGGTTGACTGTGTGGTATTCGATAATGAGTGGGGGATACTTGGTATGAGTAAAGGTATGGATAAATGGGAAGACTTGCTTCATAAGGAGATGGAATAGATGGTACATTTTGTGGGTGCGGGAACAGGCGCGACAGATCTCATAACCGTAAGAGGACAGAGACTTATAGAGAATGCCGATGTGATCATATATGCAGGCTCACTTATCAATACCGATCTGCTTAATGCCGCGAAGCCTGAATGTAAGCTGTATGACAGTGCGAAGATGACTCTTAAGGAGATAATTGATGTTATAAGAGACGCGGAAGATAATAACATGGACATCGTAAGACTGCATACCGGAGAACCCAGTATATACGGGGCTGTAAGGGAGCAGATGGATGAGCTTGACAAGGCGGGAATAGACTATGACAGTTGTCCCGGAGTAAGCGCCGCCTTCGGTGCGGCATCAAGCCTTAACATAGAATATACTCTTCCGGGAATCACCCAGACACTTATCATCACAAGGATAGAGGGAAGGACAGAAGTCCCAAAGCTTGAGAAATTAGAGGCTCTGGCAGCGCATCATACTTCAATGGCTATATACCTAAGCAGCGGAATGATGGATAAGGTGCAGGAGGCTCTGCTTAAGGGCGGTCTGTCACCGGATACACCTGCGGCCATAGTATATAAGGCCACCTGGC
>DGII01000059.1 GCA_002393095.1 Lachnospiraceae bacterium UBA3826
TTACCACCTTCCATAACCGCTACACAACTGTTAGTAGTTCCTAAATCAATTCCTATAATCTTACTCATATCTATTTCCTCCTTTGGATGATTTGATCTTTATATTAAAGAATGGCTCCTCTTCCATTCTATTTTGCAACTGCAACCATGCTGTGTCTTACAACACTGTCTCTGTATGTATAGCCCTTTTGAAGCTCCTTACATACAATGCCTTCTTCATATTCATCCGTCTCCTCCTGCATCACCGCATTGTGGAATTCCGGATTGAATTCGGTTCCTAATGCTTCTATAGGCTTGACTCCCAGCTTGTCCAGTTCATCCGTAAGCTGCTTGTATATCAGGTTCATTCCCTCATATACCGGATCGTTCTTAGACTCATCGGATACGCCTGCAAGTCCTCTCTCGAAATTATCAACCACCGGAAGAAGCTTCTCTATCACACTCTTTGCGCCCATCTCGAACATTGTAGACTTCTCTTTTTCGGTTCTCTTGCGGAAATTCTCGAATTCCGCCATCTGCCTCTTAACTCTGTCTTCAAGCTCTTCATTCTTTTCTTTGAGTGCCTCAAGCTTCTTATCTGCCTTACGGTTCCTGCCCTTCTCCTTGGGGTTTTCTTCCTTTCCCTCCTCTGAGGCGGTTCCGTCACCGGATTTCCCTTCCTTCGGGTCAACCGTATCTGCATCCTCCTTCACTTCGGCATTTTCACCATTCTCAATCTGTTTACTTTTTTCTTCTTCCTTTTCTTCTGTGACTTCTTCGTTAAGTTCTGCCATAGCCAACTCCTTGCTTTTACTTTTTATAGATTGAATCCAACTGACGCATAACGTCCTTCAGATTGTCCACTACTTTCTCATAGTCCATTCTCTTCGGACCAATTATTCCTATCGTGCCCTTCATTCCCTCTCCAAGATCATATGTCGCAGTCACGATACTGCAATCCTTCATGGTTGATACAGGAGATTCATTACCTATATATACCTTGATCCCTGTCTCTTCCGACTCAGCCAGAGTCTTCACCACCAGTTCATTAAGTGTGCGCTTCTCCTCAAAGGCTCCTATCAGTTCGCTGGCCGAGCTACTGTCCGCAAGCTCCGGGTACTTGAAGATATTGTTGGTGCCCGATGTATATATCTCAAGGTCATCATCATCATGTATAGTCTTCGCCACAGCGTCTATCACATCGCTGACTATATTCGAATGTATCCCTGCCTGAGCCTTAAGCGAGGTAATAAGTCCAAGATTTATCTCCTCTACAGCCAGTCCCGTCAGATGAGTGTTAAGCAGGATGTTAAGCTTAAGCACCGTCTCTTCGCTGATAGGCTCCGATACATCGAGTAATGTATTCTTGATCACATTGCCTTCAACAACTATCACGGCCAATAGCTGCATCTCATTCACCCTGGATAACTGTATAAGCTTAAGCTTGTTCTGATGAATGGAAGGAGCCGATACCATACTCGCATAATTGGTATTGGTCGCAAGCAGCTTCGCTGTCTGCTTAAGCAACTGGTCAAGCCTCTCTTCTTTCTCAAGGAGGTTCACCTTAAGCTCCTCTACCTCCTTGTCCTTCTCCTTCATCATCGTATCGACATACACTCTGTAGCCTAAGTCTGTCGGTATACGTCCGGCCGAGGTGTGAGGCTGGACTATATACTCCATCTCCTCAAGGTCCGCCATCTCATTACGGATCGTTGCTGAGCTTAAGTTGAGATCCGTATACTTGGATATCGTGCGGCTGCCCACCGGCTCGCCTGTCTCCAGATAGTTGCGGACTATAGCCTGCAAAATTTTCATCTTACGTTCGCTCAGTTCCATGCTCACATCCCTCTTCCGTATCTGTTAGCACTCAAATCTATCGAGTGCTAACATCCTCTGAAACATAAGATACACCCCTTACAGTTAAGTGTCAACACCTTAATTATAAATAATTTATAAAGCAAAAAGGACCACCTCGTATGAGGTAGTCCTTATATATCTCCCGATATGAACGATAAAACGATCAGAAATCAAGATACATATCAAACGAATCGTTGATCTCGCCGTTCACAACGCTGTAGACCTTCTTCTCGGCGATATTAACATATATATCAATACTCTTGACATCAGCGCTCTTGAGACCGAGATCATACTTGCAACGATCCTTGGCTGTCTTAAGATACTGCTTCATAAGAGCCTCGGCTGATACGTTCTTACCCTCATCAAGTGAGAATACAGCGCTTGTCTTAAGAACAGTCTTCTTAGCTGTTGCCTTCTTGGCTGTAGTCTTCTTGGCCGTTGTCTTCTTAGCTGCGGGCTTAGCTGCTGTCTTCTTGGCTGCAGGCTTCTTGGCTGCGGGCTTAGCTGCCGTCTTCTTAGCTGCGGGCTTCTTAGCTGTTGCCTTAGCTGCAGGCTTAGCTGCTGTCTTTGTCTCCGTCTCCTTGATGTCAGTCTTAAGTGCATCTGCCTTAACTGTTGCTGTTGCTTTAACAGGTGCTACATCCTTCTTAAGTGTAGCTGTAACTTTTTCGATTGCCATTTTGTCTCTCCCTTCTCCATAACACAAATACAATCTATTACTACTGTATATAGCTTTTATATACGTCCTCGTAAGTTGAGTCTATTACTTTTTGTTGTATGTGTCAATAGTACTGATACAAATTTATCGCATTTATGGTGTGTTTTTTTGTTCATTTTGTATATATGACACCTGTGTCATATATACAAAATCTCCATACTGCTATCAGTAATTTTCTTTCACAAATCTTCTTAAAGCCTCTAAAGATCTGAGGACTTTCTCTGTACTTATACAGTATGCAAGTCTGAAATATCCGGGACATGCGAAGGAATCCGCGGGCACACCGATGAAGTCATATTCCTTGGCTTTATTACAGAATGCCACCGCATCAGCTTCAAGAGCCTTAGGGAAGATATAGAAGGTTCCTCCCGGCTTCACCACTTCAAATCCAAGACTGACAAGCTCGTCATAAAGAATATTCATATTCTTCTCATATACGGATATGTCCGCAGTGATATCAAGGTTCTCCGACACCGCCCACTGTATTATGGCCGAAGGACAGTTATGTCCTATACCCCTGGAAATCTGTCCGCACATCACTATCATCTTCTCAGCCTCCGGGCATGCCGGATTGACCGCCAGATATCCTATTCTGTCTCCGGGAACCGATAATGACTTTGAGAAGGAATAACAGGTAATGGTCGCATCATAGTACTTTGCAATGTAAGGAGCATCCACATCCTTAAAGACTATCTCACGATACGGTTCATCAGAGATCAGATATATGATGTGTCCGTATTCCCTGCTCTTATCCGTAAGGATTCCTGCAAGCTTTTTAATTGTCTGTGTCGAATATACGATGCCCGATGGATTGTTGGGTGTATTAACAAGCACAGCCATCGTCTTCTCATTTATCATCTCCTCAAAGGCTTCGAAGTTGATCTGGAAATCCTGTGTATTGGGAGGCACTACCTTAAGCACTGCCCCACTGTGATTCACATACGGACCGTATTCAGGAAAATAAGGAGCGAAGGTGAGTATCTCATCTCCGGGAACCGTAACAAGTCTGACTGCGTGAGCTATGGCTCCCGCAGCTCCGCTCGTCATGAAGATATGATCAAGGGAATATTCCATGTTGAAGCGTCTGTTTAACGACTTGGCCACAGCGTCCCTTACCTCTCTTATGCCGAGGCTTTGGCTGTATCCGTGCAGATCCATGGCAGACTTCTCACCTATAAGTCTTATAATGCTGTCATTATAGCTTTTCGGAACCGGAACCGAAGGATTGCCCAGAGTATAATCGAAGACATTCTCATATCCTATCTCCTTGCCTCTTGCAACTGCATATTCCGAAAGCTCTCTTATGACAGATTTTTTATTAAGCATATCAACATATTTTTGTGCAAGCATTTGTCTCTCCTGTTAATGCAATAATCTTACTTCAGCCTATATGGGACTTTTGAAAGCAGCCAGTGCCGCTATAGGAATGATCACCTCGCAGAGTACAACGAAGAAGCCTCCGCTTTCCTCCGTGATACCACCGAAATTCTTATATGACATTATTATATAATATACAAATACAGCCGCAGCCCCTATAAGGCAGGCTATTGCAACCGCCGGTCTCGGAACGCTGAAGGTTCCGACTATCTTAAGCATCAAGAGGGCACTTACAACTATATATACAGCATTGATAAGTATCTGTATCCACTTGGCTACAGCGCTGTCCGGAACATAGTATACTATCTTGGAATTGTCCGAGGGCGCATGCTTAAATAAGAGCACCGAGATACTATAAAGCGCTCTTGATATCACATATCCGAAGGCTATGACGAATATACCGTCTATCGGCATCTCACTCCATATACCCACCGATATAAGGAAGGTACATACGCACATGATGATAGCGGAATATCCTCCATGAGAATCTTTATGCAGGATGTCAAGCTTCTCAGCTCTGGACTTGTGTGAACTGAGTGCGTCAGTCGTCCTGAAGAATCCGTCAAGATGCGCACCTGCTGACAGTATCGTGGGAACCACCGCTCCGACAACCGCCGGCAGAACCGGATAATCGCACATGTACGGATACAATACCGCCCATCTGTTGATGATCACACATATGATAACTCCTATTAATGGTATAAAGACAAGTATTGAAGAACAATTCTCCTTATTCCTCTCAAGCTTGGACTTGGGGCTCATTGAATAGCCCGAAAACGCCATTATAAAACTTCTGCATATACTCTTCATACCGAATTATGACCTCCTTGATCCGGTTATCTGTACGTCATTTCTGTCTCTGTCACTCTATCACAACATCATCGGCATAATCATTCCATATGGTACAAATCCATGTCTTACCGCAATTGATGACTATCTCATTGCCGTCTTTATCATAATACTTGGCAGGTTCAAAAAGGTCCTTCCTTGACCATGTACCGTCTATCTCCTTGCCCGCCGTGAACACCTTGCATATATCGTTACTTCCGCCCATTGCTCCGAAACCGAGATAATCGTGGCTGTCTCTTACGATACCATCCACATACTGGAAGATCACATTATCATACTTAAGCTGTTCTCCGGTCTCTAAGTCTATATGCTTATCACCGTACTGGAACCTGTAATACTTGCCATCCTCAGGGTTATACTCGAATCTTGCTCCCACCTTAGAGAAGCCGTTGGCTGCATCACCCGTCTTACCTCCGGGATAAAGCACCGATGCATCCGGCATATCATCATAGGTGACTCTCTCCGAGAGCTCAGGATATGCGAATTTCTGTACGAAGCCTGTCCTTAATGTGGTTCTGTATCCGAATTTATCCCTGTCCTCTATCAATCCCTCATTGTCTATGTATACATTATGAGGAGCCTTCCTCTCAGAGCTCCTGTAGAAAGCGTTGGTAGCGGGGTTATCTATACCGGATACGGCACCGGATATATTGTCCACCGCATCGGAATTAAGCAGATCTCCCACATAGGTCGTAGCCTGCCCGAAATGTGCATATATCGCATCGAACTCAAGCGCATAATATACAAAATAATCCCTGCTCGAACGTATCGATCCTATCTTGGGTATCTCTTCATACTTCTCAAATATCCCCATAAGCCTGGTGATACGTCCCTCTACCGGACATTCGTATACTATTGAAGCCTGCCCGATACCCGACTGCGGACATCCGGCCTTGATATTATTAAGCATTACCGCAAGTGGTCTGTGATCGAGCCAGTTATATGTGATCTCTTCTCCTGTGAAAAGAGAGCGGAACTTCTCTTCTTCAGACTCCGCATCACCGCTTTCCTCGCTCTGTGGCTGCTCGTCACTGCTAAAGCTCTGCTCCGTATCAGTCGTTCCCTCGTCAGACACACTCACATCCGTCTGTTCATCCGTCTGCGTCTCCATCTCCTGTAAGTCCGCCTGCACTCCGGATGTGGGAAACATATCGGCAAAGGTACAGCCTGATAGCAACAGTGCCGATATTGCCAATATACCTATGGCTATTCTGTTATATACTCTGTATAAACGTATCTTTCTCACGCTATTCTCCGTATTATCCATCTGTCCCCTTTCCCTCACACGTACATGTAATTCTACAACTATTATATGAAAAAATCCACTTTTTTCTTATTTAATAATGCAGATTTAAGATAATATTAAGTATATTCGGTGCTATTCATCCTTATCTCAAAAGCTTAAGCTTCTTAAGCATAACGCTTATGGTCCTGCCCTTAGGCATCATCTTAAGCTCCTCTTCCGTTATTATGCCAAGTCTGATCGTCATCATGGCATAGGTAAGCACTGCCAGGGTAATGCTTACGATCAGGCGGATCAGGTTGGGTACGCCGCCTATGGCCATATCCGGATCATTGGCTTTATTCCTGATAAAGTCACTTATGATGCGATTGCTTCCCGCCGCTGCTATATACATGACAGCAGAGGCAGCTATAGGCAGAAGGAAGGTTCTTACGTACTCCTGCCTGTATCCGAGTATCCTTCTTATGGAGACCATATTGAGTATACATATGAGCAGCGTATTGATTATCATGGAGGCGCACAGAGCATAGAGATCAAGCTCGGTTCTTCTAAGCATAAGCACCAGTATGAGCGACTGTATAAGAAGGGAAAGCCCCGCATTGACGACCGGTACATGCACGTTGCCCGTGCCCTGAAGTATGGCATTGCATAATGTTGACAGGCACGAAAATATCACGGTTATACTAAGCACCATGATAAGATACGATACGATCTTATATGTGGCACGTTGCGGATACAAAAGCATTATCACAGGCTCCGCTACGGCCAGAAGGCCAAAAGCCGACGGGATAGCGATAAGCATTGTTACTCTTATGGCAAAGGCTATCTTATTCCTCTCCTCCTCATATTCTCCCCTTTCATGAGAATGCGCCACCGATGGTATTATAGCCGAAGACATTGCCGTGGCTATGGCTATGGGTATATTGATTATCTGCATGGCCTTGCCGGAATACAGACCGAAGTTGGTAGTGGCCATAGCCTCGCTGTAGCCCTTGTATTCCATAACAATGTGCTGATATATCTTAAGATTGACCGGTGTGACGGAATTATATATGCAGGTGCTTAAGATAACCGGTGTGACCATACCGAAGATGCTCAAGGTCACCTTAAGAGGTGACAGCAGTCTCTCATCAGGCATAGGGTCATCCGCAACCCTGCTCATGGCATCCGGTCTGTTGACCATATAGACTATGATCATGAATATGAGCGCCGCCAATATCCCCGCTCCCGTACCGATGGCACTTCCTCTGGCTCCGCCTATGGCTATGGCAGTCTCACTTCCCCCACTTAATGCCCTTACGAAGATAAAAGCCGCACCTATACTCACCGAAGCATTGATTATCTGCTCTATTATCTGGGATACGGATGTATACACCATCGTATGATGTGCCTGAAAGAATCCTCTTAAAGTCCCTAACAGACCCGACAGAAGGATGGTCGGAGCGAACACCTTAAGAACCTGCGCGGAGCTGGCACCTACAAGCTTATCCGCGAAATTATAGCAGATGGCACTTCCTATTCCTCCAAGCACTAAAACGTATATTATGGAGCCTATGAAAAGCCTCCTAGCATTACGATATTCTCCGAGGGAAAGCCTCGCAGCTATGACCTTGGACATGGCGATCGGAATGCTGTAGGATGAGAGAAAAAGAATTATCATATAGATGTTGTAGGCGGTATTGTAATAGCCATTGCCTTCATCACCTATAATAGCTACTAAGGGACTTCTGTACAGAATCCCGATTATATGCACTATTATGCCTGCCGCAGCCAGTATTCCTGCCTGAAATACGAAGTTATTCGGTTTTTCCGTAAGAGTTCTTTTTCTTCTGACCATGTGCCTATTATAATTAATTGTAAATTAATTGTAAATAAAAGTCGCTTATGTTACGATATATATATAGTAGAGATACATACGAGAACAAGGAGGTAATCGTTATGGATATTCCTGCTTTATCGGTGGCTCTCTCCGGTGTTAAGACAGCTAATGACGTTGGTATGGCAGTCCTTAGCAAAGCCATGGATCAGAGTGAGATTCAGGGTGCAGGACTTGTAAGCATGATTGATGCCGCTGCCATGGAGCGTAGTATCAATCCGGCTGTCGGCTCCAATTTCGATATGCTTGCTTAACGGGAGCGATCACACAACATGCCTTATGGCATAAAAAGACGTGCATATGCCGGTCGGTATAGTGCACGTCTTTTTATTATGTATGCAGGCTTTACGAAAGCTACTGAACTCTGAAAAACTCTACGTTCGCCTGAAGCTCTATGGCAATGGCCTTAAGATTCTGAGCCTCCGCCACGATGTTCTCCATGTTGGAATTAAGCTGCTGAACCGAAGCACTGGTCTCCTCTGTGGAAGCAGCATTCTCTTCCGATATGCTTGAAAGGCTCTCAACCGCATCGGTGATCTTATTCTTAGCTTCATCAAGCGACTCTGCCAGTTGCTTAATATTTCTGTTGCCTTCCTCGGTCTCCTTAAGAAGCGACAGCATTCCGTCAAAGGATGCAACCATCTCTTCAAGTGCTTCATTCTCCCTTGCTGTGGCATCCTTGATATTACCCGTCAGATCCTTATTCCTCTCGGAAAGTGTCGTGATATTGCCGAGCATCTCGGTGATCTGGCTTGCAGTCTGGTTAGACTCTGCAGCAAGCTGTCCTATGCTGTCCGCAACGACTGCGAAGCCTCTTCCGGCTTCTCCCGCTCTGGCTGCCTCTATTGATGCATTAAGAGCAAGCAGGTTGGTCTGATTGGCAATGCCCATTATAGCCTGTGCCGCAGTAGTGATCTCCTCTACCACCTTAGCGGTCTCCTCAACGGAATCCGCAACCTCTCCGGCCATCCTGTCAGTCTCCTGATCCGCCTTCTTAAGCTCTTCAAGCTTCTTCTGTACCGTAAGTGACTCATTATAAAGGGACTGTCCCTTGTCCATATTGGTATTGGCCGCATCTATGACGTTGCCAACCGCATACCCCATATCTATAGCTATGGAAGAGGTATCCTGAACATCCTGTGCCATTGATGTAGCACCCTGAGCAACATCATCTATTGCCGATGAGATATCTCCCGTTGTCCTCTTCGAATCAGTGATGCTGTCCTCGGTCACATCCGCACCGGAGTTGACTGCCTCGGCATGTCCCACCACCTTAAGCAGAGCATCCTTAAGCTTAACTCTCATCTCGTCGGTGACCTTTGCTATATCACTGAATTCCCTTATATTGGAACTAACCCTGACCTCGGATACAAAGTCTCCTCCCGCCATATTCTCTATGGCACCGTCAACGGCCTTAAGTGCTTTGGTGATGCTGTTCATGACTATCACTGCGAATACCATGAGTACTACCGCAATTACGGCAAAAAGGATGAATGTAACCGTCACAAGGTTACGTACATATGCTTCCTGAGCCAGAACCTCATTATCCGCCCACTGCTCTGTTATATCACACATCTTAGACAGTACGCTTCTTGTGATCTCGAACTCGGAGCAGTAATTACCCCAAAAGCCCCAGTCGGTGTCTATCTTATATAAGGATTCCCAGAACTCGAAATCAGCCTCGAACTGATTATAATAGTCCTCAAATGTCAGAGTGTCTCCCTCAAGTATGGTTCCCGTATACAGATTGGAATCATTCCTGGCTATCTCCACAGCCGCCCTGACATTGTCAAGAGCCTGCTGCTTATTCTCCTTATATATATTCTTCTGTTCCTCCAATGCCGTAGCAGACAATACCTGCTGCTGCAGATGGAACTGTGTCGCTGCGTACATTGCCTGATAGAAATCCCTGTCCGCATTGATAAGCGAGGAATTGATGGTATACAGCTTATCAAGGTACAGCTCCTCATCGCTCTTGCTTACGGAATCAAGCCTGCCTGAGAAAAAAAAGATACTTACAATCATTGCAACTACAAGCGGCACAATTATAAGCAACAGAGTCGTTCGCATGCTTCTCTTTTTCATGTTATGTAAACCTCCGCCATATTATACATTTTGCTATGACTAATCATACCACATCGGAGACAGATATGCTATAATATTTCCCATGTACACATATGATTTCAGAGTCGGATTCAGCAGCTCCGACAAAGACAAGCTAATGACGATACCTGCTATAATCGATGCTTTTCAGGACTGTTCCTGCTTCCAGTCCGATGATCTGGGTGTGGGCTTTGATTACCTAAAGCCTCTTGATCTGGTGTGGATCATCAACTATTGGGAGGTGGAGATCCTGAAGGCTCCAAGATACGGGCAGACACTCACCGTAGGAACCTTCCCGTATGATTTCAAGGGCTTCTTCGGCTACAGGAATTTCTTCTTAAGGGACGGCGATGAATACATAGTCAAGGCCAATTCTCTCTGGGTCCTCATGGACTGGAAGAATATGCGCCCCGCCAAGGTCACGCAGAAGATGGCGGAAAGCTATGTAAAAGAGCAAAGGCTTGACATGACCTACAGTCCGAGGAAGATAAGCATCCCGGATGACTCTGAGCGTATCGAGGGAGAACCGGTCGTTATAACCGGACATTATCTTGACAGCAACGGTCATGTGAATAACGGCCAGTACATCAAGATCGCCACAGGAAGCTTTGATATCACGGACAGGATCTTAAGGCTCCGTGCCGAATACAGGGTACAGGCACATCTTGGTGATACCATATATCCCGTATCATATATATCGGGCGATAAGACCATCATATCGCTTAACGATCCTGACGGCAGTGCATATTGCGTGGTTGAATTCCTTATGTAACAATATGTTGCATCATACAGTATTAGAGTACAGATTATGGATATCGGTAAAAAACAAAAACTTAAAGTCTCAAGGCGCGTGGAATTCGGGCTGTACCTTACGGACACAGAGGGCTGTGAGGTCTTGCTTCCGAAGAATCAGATAAGGGATGATATATCCGTTGGAGATACGCTGTCAGTATTCATATACAGAGACAGTCACGACAGGCTTATAGCCACTCTTAAGGAGCCCCGTATGACACTTAACGGCATAGGCCGTTGTAAGGTGCTGGAGGTCGGCCATATAGGTGCTTTCTTAGACTGGGGACTGGAGAAGGATCTGCTCCTGCCCTTTAAGGAGATGACATCTAAGCTTACTAAGGGCATGGAGATCCCGGTAGCTCTGTATGCGGACAAAAGCAACCGGCTCTGCGCCACCATGAAGCTGTACAGGTATCTGGACATAGCCTCCGGTATCGCCAAGGGTGACAACGTAACCGGCACGGTATATGAGATAAGTGACAATTTCGGTGCTTTCGTGGCTATAGATGACAGATATCAGGGACTTATACCCAAGCGAGAGATGCTTAATTCCATACATGTAGGTGATGTGGTAAGAGCAAGGGTCAGTGCCGTCAAATCTGACGGCAAGATAGACTTAAGCTTAAGGGAGCCCGGATATATCCAGATGGATATAGATGCAGACAGGCTGATAAAGCTTATGAAGGAAGCGGGCGGACGGCTTGACTTCAACGACAAGGCCTCTCCGGAACGTATACGACAGGCAACCGATATGTCCAAAAATGAGTTCAAGCGTGCAGTCGGCAGGCTGCTTAAGCTCAGACTCATAGAGATAAAAAGTGACAGTATAGTATTAATAAAGGAATCCTGAACCGATGAATAACCACAAAAGAATCCGCACTGAGCGTAACCTTGTCAATATCTTCTTTCTCATAGCAGCCGCGGCAGTCGTGAGCGTGAATTTTCTGCCTTCTGCGATCCTTCAGCGGATAGCGGCTTCCAATATGCTCTTCGCTACGGCCATATCTGAGCTTATGATCCTAATTCCCGCTCTTTTGATGCTGCTTATATGGTACTTCACACAGATGAAATGGGAATCCGAGGATGCGGATTATACTGCCGTAAGGATATCGGACAGGCTTATGTACAGATCTGTCAGACCGGCTTCTGTCCTCATGACCTTTCTGTATACCCTTACCATATCTCCCCTTGTAACGCTGTGCAATCTGATAACCACTCTTTTTGTTGACAATACCGTCCTCGAATACAGCACGGACATCATTGATATGTCATTTCCCGTGGCTGTGATCACCATTGCGATACTCCCTCCTCTGTGTGAGGAGTTCATCTTCCGCGGCTTTGTATACGGCGGATACAGAAGATCCTGCCGGCCTGCGGGAGCGATATTCATGTCCGCCTTCTTATTCGGTCTTATCCACGGCAATATCAATCAGTTCGCATATGCTTTCCTCATAGGAATATCTATGGCATTGCTCGCTGAAGCAACTGGCAGTATATGGCCGACCGTACTTATGCATTTTCTTATCAATGTAAGGTCCGTCATAGCCATGTATCTTCTGGAGCATATACATAATGGTTTTTTTGAAAAATATTTAGAAAGCGGTGTCCCTGTCGATATCGGGTCATCCCTTATAGCAATCGCTATATACGCCGTATTGTCGGTACTGACCACCCTTATGGCAGGTGCCATACTAAGCTGGATCGCCGGACATGAGGGACGAAGTAACCCTCTTAAGACTCTTGTCGCCGGCAAGACTTTCAAGTCAACACGCCTGACGGTATTCTCGGTTCCTCTGCTGATCGGGATCATAATCATGATAGCTTATATGATAGAGCTCGAAGTCCTGCCCGTTATACAATAACCCAGCCTCTTATCTTATATCTGCCACCGAAGCCCTCTCCTTGAAGTCACACGGAAGCTTAACCACATTGTCCTTATCCTTCGCCTCGGCTTCACGCCCTTCCATCTTATTAAAGAGCAATCTTGCGGAGGTTATTCCTATCTTGTGCAACGGAAGTGCCATGGTCGTAAGTGAAGGCACAAGATATTCCGACATATCCTGATCGTCATAGCCCACGATGGATATATCCTTACCCACCGTAAGCCCGTATTCACGCGCGCGGTCATATATACCGCCCGCCATTCTGTCTGCCATGGCAAAGATCGCGGTTATATCCTTCTTCAAAAGCCTCTCCGCCACTCTGTAGCCTTCCTGTCTCGTCCATGAAGCATACTCAACATTATCCGGATCAAACTTTATATCTGCTTCCCTAAGGGCTCTCTTAACACCTTCAAGACGCATCATTGTATGCATATTGTCCTCTCTTCCGGCTACAATACCTATCTTCCTGTGCCCCTTATCTATCAGATATCTCACAAGCTCATATGCAGAGCTCTCATCATCTATCATCACGGACTGTACGGAAGGATTCAGTTCATGAGCATATGTCATGACCGTGGGTATCTCATAGTTCTCCGGTATCTTACGGGTATCTCTTGCATGTACACCTATATATATCAGTCCGTCCGCCTGAACAGAGCTTATCTCATTAAGTATCGGTCTTAGAACCTCATCTATAATTTCCTCGTTATTAAACCATGTATCAGACCATCTTGAATAAAGTCTCAGATTCATAAGCAGGGTCTTATATCCGAAATCCTCTGCATATCGCATTATTCCCTCCACTATATTGGGCTGGGTAAAATGCGACAGATCCTCCGCTATGATAGCTACGACATTGCTTCTCTTACTCCTTAATCCCTTGGCGACCTGATTGGGCTTATATCCGTACAGTTCTATGGTCTCAAGCACTCTCTTCTTAGTGGCGTCACTTACCTTGTTCCTGCCGTTTAGCACGTTGGAGACCGTGGCTATCGATACATTACATTCTCTGGCTATATCCTTTATCGTGATCATCCGAATCTTTCCTTTACATATTCTCTAGTATATAAAATACCATATTTTATCATTTACAGCTCGTATTTTTTTATTAATTCATCCATAAATACAACATACGCCATGCAGGATCGATTGCATGGCGTATGCCGGAAAAAATATGAAGGAAAACTACTATAAATGGGGTAATCTTACTCATTTTAGTAAATCACTTTTAGTAAAACGATTTACTCACATTCAGGATTATACCTCTTCATTACATTCCTGTCAATCTGCCGGACTAAAATAGTATCATCGGACGGTTGAACAGCTCGGTAAGTTTCTTTGCTTCTTTGTTTTCTTGAAAAGAGAATCTCTATATAGTACAATCTAAGTGTTTTACGGATATATAGAATATATGGGATATATGGAATACATGGAGCAGTGAATTGCTCTAGCCATACAGTATTATGACTATATGATATGAGGATATACAGATTATGAAACGTCCTGAGCTGTTAGTACCGGCGAATAACCTTGAGGTCTTTAAGGAGGCCGTATATTATGGCGCGGATGCCATATATATAGGCGGAGAGGTGTTCGGCCTGCGTGCCAAAGCCAAGAATTTTACACGGGAAGAGATGGCAGAGGCGGTGGCTTTTGCCCATGAGCATGGGGTGAAGGTGCATGTAACGGTCAATATCTTAGCCCATGATGAGGACCTTAAGGATGCAAGAGAGTACCTGAGTGAGCTTAAGGAGATAAGACCGGATGCACTTATAATAGCCGATCCCGGAATGTACGGATTGGCTAAGGAGATATGCCCTGAGATCGACAGACACATATCGACTCAGGCCAATAACACCAATTCTCTTACATACCGCTTCTGGTATGAGCAGGGCGCGAAAAGAGTAGTCTCCGCAAGAGAATTAAGCCTTAAGGAGATCAAGGAGATCAGGGCGAACATTCCGGATGATCTGGAGATAGAAAGCTTCATTCACGGAGCAATGTGCATATCCTACTCCGGCAGGTGTCTTCTGAGCAATTATTTTACCGGAAGGGATGCCAATCACGGAGAATGCACACATCCCTGCAGATGGAAATATGCGGTAGTTGAGGAACAGCGACCGGGAGAATATCTCCCCGTATATGAGAATGAGCGGGGAACATATATATTCAACAGCAAGGATCTGTGCATGATAGAGCATATACCGGAGCTGATAGATGCCGGGATAGATTCCTTCAAGATAGAGGGGCGCATGAAGACTGCTCTGTATGTGGCAACGGTTGCGAGAACGTACCGCAGGGCTATTGATGACTATATGAATGACCCTTCTGTATATGAGGCCAATATGGACTGGTACAGGGAAGAGATCGCCAAGTGTACCTACAGACAGTTCACTACCGGCTTCTACTTCGGTAAGCCATCCGAGGAGGCTCAGGTGTACGGAAGCAATACCTATATAAATGAATACACCTATCTGGGAATAGTATATGAGACTATGGAGCACATACCTGTTGCATCCAAAGCCGGAGATTATGTCCGTATAAGTCAGCGTAATAAGTTCTGTCGCGGGGATGTGATCGAGATCATGAAGCCCGACGGCCGCAATATAGAGACTGTGGTGGAAGAGATATATGATGAGACGGGCGACAGGCAGGATTCAGCTCCACACCCGAAGCAGACATTATACCTTAAGCTGTCACAGCCTGCTGAGGTCTATGATATATTAAGATGCAGAACGACCGTCTAATCTTCTTCTATGACCTGAAAATCAAGATAATCAAAGGGCACTTCTTCTATGAAGCTGTCCTGATAGAATTTTGTCCGTGAGTGTTCCTTGAACTCACGGATATTTTTATCAAGCCAAATCGGTTTACATAAGTCAAAGCGAGTGCATGCCTCATCTATAGCGGCGAAGACCTTATGAGTTCTTGTATCTTCTTCGTTATGCTCGGATACCATGTCACAAAGCATTCGGTTATCCTTGAACTCCTTTATCCATATCCTCATTATTAGAGCACTCCCAGTATCTTCGCAGCCTTAAGGACAGCTACCTGAGTCTTGCCGTCAGTTATCCTTCCTGACATTATATCGGATACAAGAGCTTCTATCGGTATCTCATAGATATTGAGGAATTCATCTTCATCAAGCTCCCTTTCGCCCTTATGAAGTCCCCGTGCAAGATACATGTCTATCTTCTCGTCAGAATAAGCGGGTGCCGGATAATATACCCCCATATTAAGCCAATCATCGGCTATATATCCTGTCTCTTCACGCAGCTCCCTTTTGATCGCAGACAGTCTGTCCTCATCCCTGCTGTCGAGCTTGCCTGCCGGAATCTCTGTTATCACCGAATCTATCGGGTAGCGGAACTGTCTCTCCATTATGACCTTATTGTCCTTTGTGACCGGAACCACGCACACGGCACCTATGTGCCGTATGATCTCTCTTGTGGCTGTATTGCCGTTGGGAAGAGCTACTGTATCCTTTTTCACATGGAGAATGAAGCCATCGAAGATGTCCTCTGATGAGACTGCCCTCTCTCCCAATTGCTCAAGCTCCTCTTTATTCCTGATATTATGGTCGTTGATATTATGGTTATTGCTGTTATGGTTGTTGATATCCGTATCCTTCATTATATCCTTCATCATATGGTGTCGGCCTTTCTTATGATTGTTATGCTCGTCCCGTATATTATGCTTGTGAAAAGGCTGTACGTCAAGCGCATCATGCTTTTTCATACGGTAATTTATACGGTATATTTCCATGGTTAAATATGCCGGATATCCTGTCAATATCCTGTCAATTTCCTATCTATATTCATGTCGTAAAAAACTCTTGCATTTTATGAAGATATGAGTTAATATAAGCAAGTGCCCGATTCAATGGGTTTTATAATTCTCATAGCGCTATCGCCAAACGGTAAGGCAACGGACTCTGACTCCGTCATCCGAAGGTTCGAATCCTTCTACCCCAGTTTGAGAAACCGTCCG
>DGII01000144.1 GCA_002393095.1 Lachnospiraceae bacterium UBA3826
CAAGAGGAGGCGGATGTGATGTTCAATTCTGTTCTCATATATGAACTGGCTGCGCTTAAGCAATATGCGGAGCCGATATTATACAGCATTGAACCGGGTGAGCCGGAATACTATGAGGCCAAGAGGCTACTTAAGTTCTTGGGATACTTCTTAAGTATTCCGACGGATAGTCTGCCCAATAACTCCATTGCAAGGGAATTCGTGGGCGGATCGTGCTTCCCGGTATAACACGCACGCGATAGGTGCTTCGCACCTATGGACCCCGTGCTCACAACGTGGCGCGATGCGCCACGAGATAGTGGTCTGTTATGCAGACACATTAAAAGGAGGATATTATGACTAAAATTGACATTGTTTCGGGTTTTTTGGGGGCAGGTAAGACTACCCTCATCAAGAAGCTGCTTGCAGAGGCTCTTAAGGGTGAGCAGGTAGTACTTATCGAGAACGAATTCGGTGAGATAGGTGTGGATGGAGGCTTCTTAAAGGAGGCGGGCATAGAGATAACGGAGATGAATTCGGGCTGTATATGCTGCTCCTTGGTAGGGGATTTTGCGACCGCACTTAAGGAGGTGCTTGATAAATACCATCCGGAAAGAATTCTTATAGAGCCATCAGGTGTAGGTAAGCTGTCGGATGTAATGGCTGCGGTACAGAATGCAGGTCTTGATGGGGCTGCTCTTAACAGTGCCGTGGCAGTGGTGGATGCATCCAAAGCCAAGATGTATATCAAAAACTTCGGTGAGTTCTTCGTCAATCAGATAGAGCATGCAGGAACGATCATATTAAGTCGTACCGGCAATATATCGGAAGAGAAGCTTGATAAGGTCATAGAGCTTATAAGGGAGCACAATGCCAAGGCAACCATTGTGACCACACCATGGGAAAAGCTTGAAGGTACAGCAATCTTAGAGACCATTGAGGGTGCCAAGGATCTTGAGAAGGAGCTTCTTGAAGAGGTGATGAGACATCATGAGGAGCATGAGCATGAGCATCACCATCACGAGCATGATGACCATGATGAGCATGAGCATCACCATCACGAGCATGATGACCATGATGAGCATGAGCATCACCACCATGAGCATGACGACCATGATCATGAGTATGAGCATGAAGATCACTGCGGCTGCGGACACGATCATGAGCATGAGCACGGAGATCACTGCGGTTGCGGACACGATCACGGACATGAGGGACATCATCATGCTGATGAGATATTCGACAGCATAGGTTATGAGACGGCAAGGGCTTATACCAAGACAGAGATTGAGAATATACTTGAAGCGCTGGAGGAAGAGGACAGATTCGGAATGGTCTTAAGGAGCAAGGGTATAGTAGCCTGCAAGGATAATCAGGAGTGGATACACTTTGATTATACTCCGGGTGAAGTCAATGTCAGATACGGCAAGCCGGATGTGACCGGCAGGATCGTTGTGATCGGTGCCGGGATTAAGGAAGATGCGCTTAAGGAGCTTTTTAAATGATACCTGTATATATGATCAACGGCTTTTTGGAAAGCGGTAAAACAGAATTCATTAAATATACCATAGCCCAGCCCTACTTCCAGACTATGGGACGTACACTTCTGATACTCTGTGAAGAGGGTGAGGAGGAATACGATGAAGTCCTGCTTAAGAGGACAAGGACTACCGTGGAGCTTATAGAGGATGAAGATGACTTTACGGAGGATGCTCTTAAGTATCTGGTGAAGAAGGATAATCCGGACAGGATCATAATCGAATTTAATGGGATGTGGAATCCGAAGAATATTAAGCTTCCGGGAGACTGGAAATTAGAGCAGCAGATAACTGTCATCAATGCTGCCACCTTCCCTAACTACTATACCAATATGCGCTCGCTTGTGGCAGAGCATGTGCGTAACAGTGAGATGATCATATTCAATCGGTGTGACGGCATAGACGATCTGGCAAGCTATAAGCGTAATGTCAAGGCAGTGAATGCGTCGGCTGAGATCATATTCGAGGATAAGGACGGAGAGGTCAATGTATCTCTGGCGGAAGAGCTTCCGTATGATCTTGATGCGGATGTGATAGAGCTTGATGATAAGGGTTATGCCATCTGGTATATCGATATCATGGACAACATGGAGAGATATGACGGTAAGACCATAGAATATACAGGTAATGTCATTAAGCCGCCGGATATGCCGCAGGATGTGTTCGTTCCCGGTCGTATGGCAATGACATGCTGTGCCGATGATATGACCTTTTTAGGCTTTATCTGCAAGTGGAAGGATGCTAAGAGCATACCTGAGAAGGAGTGGGTTAAGGTTAAGGCTACGATCCGTCTGGAAGCAGAGGAGGCGTATCAGGGACTCGGACCTGTACTGTATGCACAAAGCGTTAAGACCGTAAAGGCACCGAAAAATCCGGTAATAGATTTCAGTAACCTGTAGACTGCGTGTTAAGGCTTGAGAGTCAGGGGATTATTATGGAATATACGCTTATTCAGTGGATGTTCTTTTTCTACATATATTGCTTCATAGGCTGGATATGGGAATGTACGTACTGTTCGATAGTTGAGAGACATCTGACCAACAGAGGCTTTATGCGTGGTCCGGTGATACCCATATACGGGTGCGGCACCACGGTCATGCTCCTGGTATCGGCACCCTTTAAGGACAGCCTGGTGCTTACTTTCCTTGCGGGAGCAATAGGAGCTTCGCTTCTTGAATTCATAACAGGAGCTTTGATGGAGGCGCTTTTCAAGGTCAGATATTGGGATTATTCCCATGCGCCTCTTAATATACACGGTTATGTGTGCGCGGGTGCAACCTTTGTCTGGGGAGTGTTCGCAGTGCTTCTTACGAATATCATACATGCACCGATAGCTTATATTGAATCGCTGATCCCGATGAGATATGAGCAGCTTATTGTGCTTGTAGTAACGATGCTTTTCGCGGCAGACTTCTCGATATCCTTCAAGGCTGCACTGGATATCAGAGATATCCTTATCAGAATGGAGAATATCAAGGATGAGGCAGAGAGAATGCAGCGGCGTGTGGATGTTATCCTTGCAGTGGCTTCGGACGAGAAGGATAAGTGGATTGACAGGCGACAGGCACAGCTTACGGATATGCTTACATCCATTGAGAATGTTATGAACAGTGCCAAGGATAAGATCGCACTGCCACAGTCAGCCAGAGAGGAGCTTATAGAGCTTCGGACCAAGGCAGGTATGCTTAAGGACAGACTCCTGCAGATGTTCAGCTTCAGAGATAATCTCAACAGGCTTATTATAAAAGGCAACCCCGGTATGGTGTCTAAGAGGTTCCAGACAAGTCTGGATGAACTAAAACAGTACTATAACCAGAATAGGAAGAATAAGAATAAATAAAAACAAATATTGTGGGGCGGATGATCGCGGACGGCCACGGCCGGACGAGGAAAGTCCGGGCTTCATAGGGCAGGATGCCGGATAACGTCCGG
>DGII01000133.1 GCA_002393095.1 Lachnospiraceae bacterium UBA3826
CCGCTTTTCTTATCAAAGGTACTTTGGACAGAATGAATGTACCAAGCAATGATATAAGAGCTACAGGGATCGCTATAAGGCAGGCCCGCAGATCATTCGGTTCAAGGGCATCGGTGAACCTCCTGACTAAAAGTATGGTCGTATATCCGCTTATAAGATACACACCGAGACTGTAGCGTCCGAACGCCCTAAGCAGAGGGAATGCATAGCCCTTAACTCCACTTAGCACGACCCTCCACAGACATATGAAGAATATGCAGCCCGCCAGTCCTACGGCGAATCTGTATACATCCGTTATAAGCTGTATATACCACACATCCTTAGTGATGCGGTAGCCGCTCACATATATGAATGCCCTCCTTCTGTACACGGCAAAAAGAATCGCAAAGACCACTGCCGATATGACAGTCAGTAATATAAGCCTTTCCTCATACCACTTCCTGCATACCCCTGATATCTTCCTGCATATCCTGTCCGCCTTTATGACGGCGCATCCTTTAGTGTCCGCAGTATGGTTCATACCACTGTCGTTACAGCTTAGATTATAATAAAAGGCTATCAGATAAAAGGGTAAAAGGAACTTATATGTATGCATATTCATTCCGTCCGGAATAAAGAAAAACAGAATGAACATGCAGGCATACAAGATAACATTATCCGCCAGATAAAAGTGCATGACCCATACGATCACAAAGCAGAATATCATAGCCCACAGGAACCAGTGATTGTTAAGCACTCTGTACAGATATGCCGTGATAAGTCCAAATCCCTTTTCGCTCTCAATCCCGTAGCGCGCATTAATTATCATTCCACGTATATATTCCTCGGCCGTCCATACCGCTATCGGGATAAGATATGTGGTCACTCTTTTTATAAGAAGCCTGTATCTCTTGGTCTTATCATCAGCCTTTTTGACCGAATAATATGCATAGTACCCTGCTATCAACGCAAAAAGCGGCATATGGAAGCTGTATATGAACTGATAGACTTTATCGTCAAAATATAACATTTCACTGCTGAATACAGCCCCGTTATTCTCCTGTATGCAATGGCCGACCACCACAAGCACAATGGCAAAGCCCCTTAATACATCTGCCAGTATATCTCTTCTTTTTTCACCGGAATTACCTGTACCATTCATAGTCCGAACGTAATACTCTCCTATGCATAAGCCCGACATCCTTATGGGATATCGGGCTTTTAGTCACCTTTATATCAGGATCATTATCCTTTATCAAAGGAATATGTACTTAAGCACGAACAATACGGCAAGTACATACATAAGCGGGCTGACCTTTTTGGCCTTGCCTGCGCATGCGTTGATAACAACGTATGAGATTATACCAACAGCGATACCGTCGGATATGCTGTAAAGTATAGGCATAGCTACCATTGCAAGATATGCCGGAACAGCCTCTGTGATGTCCTTAAAATCTATATCCACTACAGCCGTGATCATTAAGAATCCGACGAATATAAGAGCGGGAGCTGTAGCGAAGCCCGGTATTGCGATGAATAAGGGTGATAAGAATATCGCAAGGAGGAACATAAGTCCGGTAACGATAGATGCAAGGCCTGTACGACCGCCCTCGGATACACCTGCCGAGCTCTCTACGAAGGTAGTTGTTGTAGATGTACCGAGCACTGCACCTGCGCTTGTAGCTATAGCATCTGCAAGGAGCGCTTCCTTGATCCTCGGAAGTCTGCCGTCCTTATCAAGCATATCAGCCTTGTTGGCACAGCCTATAAGTGTTCCGATAGTATCGAAGATATCTACGAAGAGGAACGAGAACATGATCACGATAAAATCAAGTACTCTGAAGCTCTCGAATGCAGCACCGCTGAAGCACTGTCCGAATGTAAGTCCTATAGCCGCAAGGTTGAAGTTGCTCCAATGAGGAAGCACTGACATACCTGTATATAATCCTGTGAGTTCACAGATGATACCGAGTATCCACGTAGCTATGACACCTATAAGGATAGAACCCTTAACCTCTTTATAATGCAGAACAGCGATTATAAGTGTTCCGATTATCGCAAGGAGTGCACATATACCCACGTTCTTAAAATCTTCTCTGAAGTTCACTATTGTGACCAAAGTAGCATCACTGTTGACCACGATAGAACCGTTCTGAAGACCGATGAATGCAACGAACAGACCGATACCTACAGACACACCCTTCTTAAGTGTAAGAGGGATCGCATTGAAGATTGCCTCCCTTACATTGGTAACAGATAAGATAATAAATACAATACCTTCCGCAAATACGGCAAAAAGAGCGAACTGCCATGAATAGCCCATGGCACCGCACACAGTATATGCAAAATAAGCATTAAGTCCAAGTCCCGGAGCAAGTGCGAAAGGATAATTGGCAAGTAATGCCATTACACATGTACCGATGAATGCCGCTAAAGCCGTCGCGATCATGATAGCCTGCGGGTCCATTCCGGAAGCTGACAGTATCGACGGATTGACTGCGAGAATATACGCCATTGTCATGAATGTTGTAAGACCGGCGATTATCTCAGTCCTGATGGTGGTATTGTTTTCGTTTAGCTTAAAGATTTTCTCCATCACGTTCTCCTCCTTTGAATGATTAAGCTAATAAAAATTATAGCACCATCTTTGCAATATAAAAAGTGTTTTAGCCTTTCACTTTTACAAAAGTTTTTCTTGCTCTTATGAGTTATTTATCAACTGTCAAAAAGCAAAAAGAAAGTGCCCCTTAATAAGGAGCACCTTGTATATCAAAAAAATTATCTTTGCACTCTTCCGCTGCCGTCGCCGCCCATGAGGTTTTCAACCTCTGAGCGTGTGACAAAATTGAAATCTCCGGGAATAGTATGCTTGAGCGCTGAGGCAGCCACACCGAATTCAAGGGCATCCTGCATGCTCCTTTCATCAAGCAGTCCGCAGATCACTCCTGCCGCAAATGAATCTCCTCCGCCTACTCTGTCAACGATAGGAGTTATCGAATATGTCTTTGAATGATAGAATTCTCTGCTCTTTCCGTTCATGATGCATGCAGACCAGCCGTTGTTTGAAGCCGAATACGACTGTCTTAATGAGCTAACGATATATTTAAATCCGAATGCATCGGCCATGGCATTAAAGACTTCCTCATAGCCTGCAAGATTTAATTCTCCCTTTGTAACATCTGTCTTTGATGCCTTGAATCCTAGTACCTTTTCCGCATCCTCTTCATTGCCTATGCATATATCAACATACTGCATAAGATCAGTCATTACAGATCTTGCCTTTTCACTGCTCCAGAGCTTCTTTCTGAAATTCAGATCCACCGATACCGTAACACCGGCCTTTTTTGCTGCTATTAAAGCCTGCTTTATCAGGTTAGCCGCACTGTCGCTTATAGCCGGAGTTATACCTGTAAAATGAAACCAGTCGGCATCCTTAAAGATCTCATCAAAATCAAATTTATCAGGTGTTGCCGTAGCTATCGAGCTTCCTGCCCTGTCATAGATAACATTGCTGGCGCGCATGGCAGAACCTGTTTCCAGAAAATAGATCCCCAGTCTGTCACCGCATCTTGCAATATACTTTGTGCCTACATTGTACTTTCTGAGAGAAGCGACCGCACTCTCGCCAATTGCCTGGCCGGGAACTGCGGTGACAAATTCCGTGTCATATCCGAAATTTGCCAGTGATACCGCTACGTTTGCTTCTCCGCCTCCGTAGCATACATCGAATTCATCGGCCTGTATGAATCTCTCATTATTCGGTGTGGATAATCTTAACATTATCTCACCCATTGTTATAACTTTTTTACTCATCTCTAACCTCTTATGCTCTTTACAAGTCTTACCGCTTCCTTGGTAAGCTCTGTTATTTTTTCAAATTCTTTCGAATCGATAAGATCAGCTTTTACCATCCAGCTGCCGCCGCATGCAGCGATCTTCTTAAATGAAAGATACTGCTCTAGGTTGTCTGCATTTATCCCGCCTGTCGGCATGAACATTACCGATGTATAAGGCGCTGCCATTGCCTTTATCATGGCAACTCCGCCTGCCTGCTGTGCAGGGAAGAA
>DGII01000166.1 GCA_002393095.1 Lachnospiraceae bacterium UBA3826
GTCATCTCAGTCTCTATCTCAAATCCCTTGCTCATAACCGGAAAGGTCTTAACAAACTGGTAACTGAAGGCCCTAAAGCCTGTCATGATATCCTTGATATCACACTTAAAAAGAGAGTTGATGCTTCCCCTTACAAGAGAATTTCCGAAATTATGAAAGGGTCTCTTATTCTCAGTAAAATAAGTGCTGCTGAGTCTGTCGCCCACCACCATGTCCGCGTTGTGGTTAAGCACCTTGTCCACCATCTCGGCAGCGAACTCCATGGGATAGGTATCATCTCCGTCCACCATTATATAGCTCTCGGCATCTATCTCACGAAACATTCTCCTTATGACATTGCCCTTGCCCTGCATGTACTCATATCTGATAACCGCACCTGCTGCCTTGGCAAGCTCAACGGTCCTGTCCGTGGAATTATTGTCATACACATATATGGTAGCTTCGGGAAGCGCCGCTTTGGAATCCCTTACTACCTTCTCTATGGTCTTCTCTTCGTTGTAACATGGTATAAGTACCGCTATCTTGTCCATATCTTCTCCTCTTATTCCGACATGGGAATTCTTGGTTCCCTCTTCCGACCATCTCTATAATAACACAATTTTATCTCTCTAGCACGACATATATATCATCCTCGCCGGAACGCGATATGGCATCATATAATCTGGAGACCACACTCTCATCATATCCGCCGTCGGAGACTACAGTCTGTGCGTCACTCTTAAGCATACATATATATCCGGAACCGTAGTAACGCTTAATAAGGTCATCCCATGTATCATCCTGATACAACTGTCCCGAATACACATCAGGTCTGTACCATGTGCTCCTGTAGTCCATGGGATTCCATATTATCACGCTTCCTGCAGGTATCTCGGCATATGCCGTATCCCAACCGTTCGTAAGCATCTCATAGTAAGTCCTGTCATTAACCGTATCCGCATATTTGCCTGCCTCATCTGCTATAACTGTCAGTACAGTCACACAGGCAATGAACATGAGCATATTCCTTACTCTGCGATCAAGTATTCCGCTCCTTAATAAAAGTCCGGATAAGCCGATTACGAAAAGTACCGTGGCAGGTGCGAAGAACCTGAAGTAGAAGGTATCCATACTAGATCTGTATCTGATGACAATGAACATCACATAATATACTGCTGATGTCAGTATGTATATCATATGCCTGTCGCACAGAGCATCATATATGCTTACATTCTTATCTGTAATCTTATTTGTATCCGTATCCGATGCGGCACTGTCGGTATATATCCTTTTTAAGCACACCGATACAAGCATCACTGCGGCAATCATGATCATGAATACGCATATGAGCTGATGCGGAGCCTTAAGCCTTGATATGAGGGCAGGAACATCCGCTCGGAAAATGTTGAATGCCTCCGTGATAAGGCTGTGTACAAGATCATCCGTAAGGGTGATATAATCATCCCACCATGTACCGCGGCTTACTCCCGTAGGATTACCGTTAAGCTTCTTATTCATCAGAAGATACGCAGCAGACAGTGTTGCAGCCGCGCCGAGAGATATGGCAGAGCCCACAGCTTTGCCCTTATATCTTATATCTCTCTTATAAGCCCTTATGATAAATATCAGTATATACAATCCTCCGACGCACCATAGGAACAGGCCGAAGTACCTTGTAAGGAAAGCACCGCAGGCACTTATTCCAAGGAATATGTATGGAGTCTTCAAATCATCCGGCTTACCTGCTATCCTGCCAAGTGACATGATAAAAAGTATCATGAAGAATATGAATAACGGTTCGCTCCATGTGTTATACACAAGCCCCATATATCCGGTATTAACAAGGGCAAGCGCAGGGAGGAAGGCATCTTTGCCAAATTGTATATAGATAAGCAGAAGTATCAGCCCCGTAACTATTATAGCTGCGATCTTGCTGGCCAGATAAGCATTAATACCGGTACTTAACATCAAAGCACATATCATAACCGGATAGAGGATCGGCCAGTTGGCGAAGTGGCTTCTGTATCCTGCTATACCGTCATAAGAGAATCCGTTGCCGACAGCCAGATTGACTGCCTCTCTTAAGTATCCGTCTGAATCTGATGTTATGTAAACTCCTTCTCTGTATGCAACATTGATTATATTAATGGCAAAGGCCGTAAGCAAAAGTACGAGGAATATGGGAGTCAAATACTTATATCCGGGGAGCACGGGCTTAAGTCTGATACAGGCAATCTTCATTCCTTTGACGCCAAAGATTATGAAAAAGATCGCTATGGTTCCCATAAGGATTATCAGCGGAACGGAATAATAGAATATATCCCCGTATGTCACCGTTCTCTCATCCTTAACATCGAATCCTACGGATATCCCCGGCTCGTAGCCGTCCACCTTCATAAAATACGGCTCGCAGTGGAAAGCAGTGAACGAAAGTGTAAGCGGAACATCTGCTGCAGCCTGTACGGATACGGGCATGGTATTCCACACTCCCGGAGCTGTCTCATCCATGTAGATATCATACTCTCCAAAAGAACGTGTACCCGACATGATACCTACCCGCACATACGGCCTGTAGCCCGATGCGATATCCGTCCCATCCGTATGTACCATAAGCATGGGCAATCCGTCTATGTCCAGAGTCCTGTCCGGCGTATAAGTGCATGTGTAAG
The DNA here is from genome assembly GCA_002393095.1 of Lachnospiraceae bacterium UBA3826. Lineage (GTDB taxonomy): Bacteria > Bacillota > Clostridia > Lachnospirales > Lachnospiraceae > Colinaster. Next base: position 2,649 of record DGII01000166.1, read on the forward strand.
TCTCACCCTCTTTTAATATCTCATAGACCGGTGCGTCGGACAGCTTAGGGATGCGCTCGTCCCTGTCGCTTACATTCGCCGCAGGATGCATAAGCACACATACAGCACCTATCATCAGTGCAAGTACCGATAAAGAGAGTAACACTCTGTATACGCTTATATGATGTTGTGAATCTCCCGCTCCGTTATCGGATGTCATAACCTGCTCCTTCGTTATATCTTATCTGCCAGCTTAATTGCTCTTTCAACCGTCACGTCGGAATTATAGTGACTGTGCTCACCCCATCTTCCGAGTCCGTGAATATGTGACTTGCTCATGAAATCAAGTATCTTGGCTATAGCTGCCGGCTTGCCTATGGTATTGAGAGGATACGCATATTCCATATGATAATTAACGGCTTCTTCACTTCCCACATATCTCTCGGAGCGTGTCTCCGTCCAATATCCCGCAGCCCCCGGCACAAAGTTACTGCGCACAAGTATCCTGTGATAACTCAGCTCCTCACTCGGATAGTATATCCACTGTGCGTCCGTATCCAATGTCTCATTATAATACGTGATATCCACAGCCGTCTTCTTAAGCAACCGCACACTGTTCTTAACCGCAGATGGTGCCCACTTAAGCTCCATTGTCTCCCAAGGCACAGTGACAATGATGTCATCTGCGCTTATCACGCTTCCGTCCTCAAGTATCGCCTCGCAGCTCATGCAGTCCAGCGCTTTAACGGCACAACCCGTCTTAAGCCTGTCACCAAGCTCATCCCCCATTCGCTTCCACAGTTCGCCATAGCCGTACTTCTTAGGATAATAGAATTGCGTATGACCGGGCTGCGAACCAAGCGGCTTCTTAAGCTTACAGCTCTCCAAGGTCTGTTCATAGCTTACATCCGGAAGCTTCTCAAGCCAGTATGTACCCAGATCGTTCAGATTATCCCCGTACAGCTTCCTGTTATATGGAAGCATGTATTCCTTCGCTATCTCATCTCCGAGCTTCCATCTGATCCAGTCAGTGAATCTCTCCGGCTTAGGCGCTCCTGTGTTGCAGCCTGCCTCGGCTATGGATTCAAGGAATCTCTTCTGAACTGTCCCCGGAAGCTCCCATATATTGGCCTCGAAGGGATGATGAAGCTCATATTCCTTCTTCTTGGATGAATCGGAACTCGGATACATCTCAAGCCTTATACGGCTGTCCCTGTCGTATCTGTCCCATTCCTTCTCAGGCATATAGTCAAAGAGGAATTCACATATCTTAGGTCTTCTCACATCCAGAAAATGGCCGCCTCCTATATCCAGAGGTGCACCATCCACATCCGCACTCCGGCACAGTCCTCCCGCCTCATCTTCCTTCTCTATCACACAGAAATCCTTCTCGCCTCTTTTTAACAGCGCACAGGCATATGCAAGTCCCGCAGGACCGGCTCCGAGTATAAGGTATTTAGTCTTCATCTTTATTCTCCGTCTTCTTTTTCATTACTTTATTCTCATTGGTCTTAAGCTTAAAAAGTATCGACAAAGCTTCCGTGACCGAATGCAGCTTAAGGCTTGAGCTGCTGCCCGTATAGTGTATGGGGACCTCCACAGTCCTGTAATTCCTGCAATAGAATCTCATCTCCGTCTGATACATATGACCGGTGGACAGGAATGCATCAAGATCCATATTCTGCAGAACCTCCGCCTTAAATGCCTCGAAACCGCTTGTCATATCCTTAAGCTTTGTCCCAAGCACCAGATTGGAAAGCAATGTTCCGCCGCCGCTTAACATCCTTCTGTATAAGGGCTGCTCACTTATGCTTCCGCCTTCCGTGAATCTGGAGCCCCATACGCAGTCATAGCCTTCATCAAGCTTCTCAATGAATTGCCATATCTCATCCGGACTGTGGCTTCCGCCTCCGTCCATCTCTATGATCTGCTCCGCGCCATCTGCCAGCGCACGTCTGAAGCCCTCCAAATAGCAGCTTATCACGCCTCTGCTCTCTTTATAATATATGCATTTAACCCTGCCTGTATGCTCATAGCTTCGGATTATATCCGCAGTATTGTCCTTACTGTAATCATCAACCACCGGATACAGGTGCAGGTTATCATATGGGAGCGCAAGTATGCGTTCTATCACGCTTCCCATAGTGGCTGCCTCATTGGCAACCGGCATTACAATGATCGTCTTCTTCATATCAGCTCTTTTTTTCCTTTCCCATCATAAGAATCTCATATATCGTTACAGGCCACAGCATGAAAAAAGGGTATGTATACCTGAACAGACAGAAAGCCGGTGTAGCTATCATTATGCTTATCCATAAAAAGATAAGCGGTGTGGCTGCAAGCTGCGCTGATACGGTCTCCTGCCGGATATGCGCAGACTCCCTGTTGCTTCTCCTTCTCCTTGCCAATATGCTCATAAGAACAAGACATGCATAGAACTGCATCGCCATACTGCTTAAGATACACAGTACCGGTGCCTTGCGCATGCCAAGCATAAGCTTCTCTATTACCGTATATAATGACACGCCTGTCACATTGTCTATAACATCTATCCTGTCAACTCCGATAGTATTGTCTTCCCATACTCCCTGAGTGGCAACAGTATTGGTCTCTCCGTAATGCCAGTACCCGGCGGTCTGTGCAAGATATGCCACTGCATAATCAGGAAAAAAATCAGGAAGAAGCCTAAGCCATATGCCCATGAATTCCTTCTTATGCTCGTTAAAGTACCCGTCATCAAAGTATTCGCTGAACTTATAAGGGTCGGTATATCCGAGCTCGTATTCCTCCCTTACACGTGCTAAGGGCATAATAGCCGTAAGCTGTGAGTAGCCCTCCGGTGTCAGGGCTTCCTTTATCTTGGCGTCGTCATGTCTTACTATAACATACCCCACCTGCTGTAACGGAACAGAGGCAGATTCCGCGAAGGACTCCGGACTTATATCAAGAGCTCTGTATGCGATGGTCTTATACGATATGAATATGACCAGGGATATAAGTATCGTCAGCGCCGGACGTATGATCTCCTTCCTGTATACCAGACATATACAGATGCCGGTAAGGGCGATTATGAACACTCCGTTATTGCGAAGCAGCATCACTGCAAGCTGCAATACACCCAGTCTCACGCAATATCTGCATGTAAGTCTTCCGTTGACATCTGTACCCTTCCTTATATCAAGAAGTGTCAGCACCAGCAAGACAAGCACACAGGAGAATAGCACATCCTTGGTTATATACATGGAGTACATGGCTGTTATAGGATGCAATGCGAAAAAGATTGCAGCCGATATGCTTATATATCTCTTGATTCCTGCCTCTTTCTCCCTTACGGCTATCCACACCGTGATATATGCCTGTGTAAGACATACCGCCATCATATGTAAGAGGGTGAATATCCCCAGACTTGCAGTGATACTGCCCATCCATCCCGTAAGCCTTATGACTGCCCCCATAAGTGCCGTGAAAAAGACAGGATGATGATTGGTCCATGGGATATTGCCAAGTATCATATCCACTGATTCAAAGGTGTCCTTACCCAGATTCCCCGGAAAAAGAGTAAGGTAATATGGCATATAACAGATCAGATACAAGGCTCCGTACTTAAATATACTGCCCGCAGTGATCCTGTGGACATCGGTTCTTCCTGCAGATGCATCCCTTATGTCTGCATCTTGGCCGTATCGGTCGCTTTTCTTAAAAAGTATGATCATAAGACCGGCAAAAAGAAGCGTAAGCCCTGTGAAAATCGCTATATCCACAGGCTCAGGTGCAGTTACTATCTGCTCCCATACATCTATATGTCTGCCCGTAACCACACTTAAGGAAAAAAGGACAGACACCGGAAGCGCATATTTTAACTCTGCGCATGCATCCCTGTAAGTCATTCCCTCAAGACCAAGCCTACCGATGATATCCCATCCGTTATCCTTATGGATATACTTGTGATCGACCATATCAGATACCGTGTAGATCACGATACATAAAAGAGGCAGAAGGATATCTATCCTTGTTATCCCATAGCCCGTTATGACACCGATAATGACCGTCACTATATAGGCCAGTATGAACTTGATCAAAGCTCCTGTAGGCTTATTCATATTTTCTACCATGCCGAGCACTTTGTGCGAGGTGGCGAGCCGAATATCAGATTCGGCGATGCCATCAGTCGGTTTGGGCTCGGCACAAACCGATGAGCGAAAAATAAATCATCAGATTTATTTTTCGCTTTTATTCCATGCTATATCACTTATCACTGTCAAGACTTCTGAAAATCTCCGTATATCTGTCGGCGATCCTGCCCACCCTGAACTTATCAGCGGTAGCCATAATGCGCTCCCTGTCCGGCTCCATGCTTAATATCTTAACTATGGCATCCGTGGCCGCGGCAGTATCACCCATATGTATCAGGTGTCCATTGACCCCCTCGATTACTATCTCCGCAGGTCCTATGGGGCAATCATATGATACTATGGGAACTCCGCATCCTATGGCTTCTATCAGGCAATTGGGCATCCCTTCATAATCCGATGTCAGTACCACCACGCCGGCATTGGCATATACCTTCTCCATATCAGTGCGTATACCATCGAATATCACACTGTCCCCAAGACCGAGCTCATCCGCCTTTTTCTCTATCTCTTTCCTTAGCACTCCATCACCTACAAGCCTGAGTCTTGCATCGGCGACTCTTTCCTTGACTCCGGCGAATATCTCCATAAGCTCCCACGGATTCTTCTGCGGATCTATACGGCCTATGAACACTACCTCCCTGCCATCATCCTGCGAAGAGCTATCCTCCCTGATTGCGACAGTCTTCTTAATCAGCGCCTCACTGACCGGATTATATATAACGGAGAGCTTATCTCTGTGTACAAGCCCCTTTTCAATAAGCTGCGAACCCATGGCCTCACACTGAGCCACGATATGATCCATATCCTTAAGCACCTTCTGTGCGGATCTTAAGTAATTCTCCACAACGGGGGATATGCCATCCTCCTTGGCAAGTGTTATATTGACATTATTAAGCACCCGTACCGCGAGCTTGACATCCGTAAGGTGCAACTTCCTGAGTTTACCCAGAATTATCGCCATTTCGTTGCCGAACACCAGCATAAAGGAGGGTCTGTATCTCCTCACGTACCTGAGCATAGGCAGCATACTGTAGCGGAGTCGGCTTACTCCGAGGGTATGTACCTCTATACCCTGCGCAAGATCCCTTGTATTGATATCTCCGTCCAGATTAAGCGTAACTATATGTACTTCATGTCCCCTGGCAGACAGTTCATTGGCAAGATTGACACATACCCTCTCGGCTCCGCCGAGTCCCATATGTGCTATAAAAATGTGTATCTTCATATAACTCCGTACAACCCCATATAATACCCGACCTGCTTATTGACATCATATAATGTATCGGACAATCTGTCTCCTGAAAGTGTGGTCACATCGCTTCTGTCTTCGGAATACCCTATAGATACAAGCCTGTCCGCCCATTCGGATGCCGATCTTGCAAGTGACATTTGTGTCACTTTATCCGTGACGACAACCTGTCCGGTTATGCTATCGGATATAAGGCACACAAGACCCGCTGCCTCAGCTTCGACTACGGTTCCTGGCATTCCCTCGTATACAGAAGGGAAGAGCAATACATCAAAGGCGCTGTAATATGGTGCAACCGGACTTATGCTGCCCGTGAATATCACCCTGTCCTTAAGTCCCAGCACACTTACCTTATCCTCAATCTCCTTCTTAAGTCCCCCGTCTCCAACAAGCATAAGCTTATACTCAGGATGCTCCTTGATAAGCTCTGCCATAATATCTATTATGAATCCGTGATTCTTGGCGAATCTGAAGCTTCCCACATGACCGATAAGCTTCTCATTATCACTGATACCATACTTTTCTCTTACAGTCCTGCGGGCAGATACATCATACGCCAGAGCCTTCGTGTCGATGGCATTGGGAATGAACTCATAATCCCTTCCCTTACCGAACACCGAATCACCCGCCATGTCGGAGCAGGCTAACAGCTTGTCACACCTTCTATACAGATTAGCCCTTAGAATTCTCGTTGCATAGCCCTTAAGTCCGGGGTCGATACCTGCGCTTCTGGCATGAGCTATGGTAAGAGGTACTCCCCACTTCTTCGCTATCGGTAGATATATGGATGCGGTGCTTGTCATATGACCGTGTACCGCTGCATATTCGCTCACTCCGTCCTTACAGTGTGTACGGAAGAAATCATTGCAGGCCTTCTTATACTGCATAAGATTAACAATACGAAAAGCAGGCAGGTGATACACCCTGCCTCCCATATCTTCTATCTCTTGCCTGTAATGATCATCGGTCCCCTCGGTCACTAAGAAATCAAAGCCTATCTTATCCCTGTCCATATGTCTGTACAGATCCATGACCCTGCTCTCGGCTCCGCCAAGTCCTATGGTTCCGAGCACCTGCAATACCCTTATCATACCTTGGAACTCCCCTTATCATCACCGGATATGACGCCTTCTTCTGTTGCAACCACATCATCCTCCGTATCATCTGTATCATCATCTCCGGAATTACGTATGAAAGACCGCACCTTGACAAATACGAACTTTGAAAGCGCCATTATATATTCGGCTGCATTGCCGAATACTCCCCTTACCGCTCCGCCTTCCTTAAGAAGCTCGGTATAATCGATAAAATGATCCCTGTTGTCATCTATAAGCCTCTTAAAGCTCTCAATATCATCCTCTGTCATCGTATTGCAGTGCAATACATATGTGGTATAGCCTTCCTTATCGGAAGTACAGTCCGCAGTCCTTACGCTGATGGGATAGAACTTTATGGCATCCAGTCTTCCGGAATTTTTCACCACTCTCTTATACGGATTCCTTCCGAAGCCGTCGGTCATTCGTGTGATACCGGCCGCCGCAAGAGCGCGCAGGGTATTCCTGTCATATGTATGACCCGGTGCCATGAATATGTCAGTCTCTATGTTCCACTCCTTAAGCTGCCTTATGCCGTCCTTGATCATATTAAGCTGGGCATAATACGGCACACCGGCAAATTCCGAGAACCGGTTGACCGGAAAAAGCCCCATGTGCTTAGTGGTATATACATGCTTATATCCGTGCAATGCGATGACCCACCCCTTGTCCTTAAGACCCTTTAGGAATTCCATCCATGCAGTCTCATCCTCCGGAATGGCCGCCCTTGCTTCCCTGCTCCAGTCTTCACTGTCAGTCATACGGTTAAGATTGTCATCCTCACAGCAGGGAACGACTCCCACAATGGGACATATTCCGGCTGCATCGAGTATCCTCTCCACCCTTTTATAGTGATCCCAATTCATGTCTATAGTTATATCATCGAGTCTGACTGCGGTCTTCACATTATCTCCCTTTGCTCATTGCGTATAAATGCACATAGTCTGTTATAATATACCATTTTACCCTTTATAAAGCAATAAGTCCGTGTATAAAGAGAGGTCAAGCCTTCTCCTTACGCACGGACCCGAAGGATACGTCTAAGGTATATCTTAAGTGTATCTCCGGTATATCACATATGTTGCCGCAAGCAGTTTAACTGTTCCCCACGGGAGTACCGGAACCGTTCATCAGTCTCTTCCAAGTTCGGAAGCGGTCAGACTATCGATTAAGCACACATACCGCACACTTATGTCCGGTAAGCTTCATACTGCGCTCATCCGTGCATGAGAATCCGGCATAGATATTGAATTCATGTCCGGTCACATCTCTTACTCCATTGTCATCCACAGTGGTGAAGCTTCGTCTGTCTATATACATATCCACGGTGATCTTCTCACCGGCCTTAAGACGGACTCTCTTAAATCCGCACAGAGAGGGATTGGGAGTAGCATCCGCACTGTCTGTACTCCTTATATATACCTGAAGTACTTCTTCCGTATCTATCTTCCCGAGATTGGAAGCCTCTATTACAAGCTTTGCTCCCTTAAGCTCTCCGGATGCATCCTTATCCTCCGTGACCTTAACCGAATCCACCCTGCAATCTCCGTAGGTAAGTCCGAAACCGAAGGGATAGAATGCCTCCCCGTCCATATATCTGTATGTACGTCTCTTCATGGAATAATCCGTCACATCCGGCTGCTTGTAATCGCTGTCATAGAAAGTCACCGGCAGCTTGCCCGATGGAGAATATTCACCGAACAGCAGACCTGCTACATCGCTTCCTCCCCTTGCTCCGGGATACCATGCCTGTATGATGGCATCCGCTGCTTCATCCGCCTGTCTTAGATCAATGCAGCTTCCTGTCATATTGATGACTATTATTGGCTTCTCGCCTGAGCAGTCTTCGAATACGGCATCCATAAGAGTCCTCTGGCTGTCAGGCAGATATAAGCTTAACTTATCTCCCGATGCATCGGAATTACCGGTATCGCCTTCCTCTCCTTCAAGTGTCTCATCAAGTCCCACCACAAGCACCACAACATCCGCAAGCTCCGCTACTGCTCTTGCCTCGGCAAGCCTGTCTATACAGTCGTTTTTCGCAAGATTCTCCACAGATTCCTTATACAGATGGCAGCCCTGCGAATACAATACTCTTACATCATCACCCAGATAATCCTGTATGCCCTCAAGTACGGTCACATATCTTGATGATGTTCCATGATAGTTGCCGATAAGCGCCTGTCTGCTGTCAGCGTTGGGACCTATCACGGCTATGGTCTTAATATCCTGCTTATCAAGGGGCAGGACTCCGGAATTCTTAAGCAGGACAAGGCTTTCCCTGGCGGCTCTGTGACTTAAGTCTATATGCTCTCTGCTCTCTACCTCCATATAATCAAGCTCATCATACTCTGTCCTGTCGAACATACCCAGTAAGAATCTTGTGGTAAAGAGCCTGATGCATGATCTGTCCAGATCCTCATCTGTTATAAGGCCCTTATCATATGCCTCCATCAGCCTCTCGTATGTGCAGCCGCAATTCACGTCACAGCCTGTCTTAAGGGCAAGCGCAGCCGACTCCTCCGGTGTGGATGTCACCTTATGGTTCTCATGAAAATCCCTTATGGCCCAGCAATCGGATACAAAGTGTCCTTCAAAGCCCCATTTGCCGCGAAGCACATCCTCCATAAGCGGATGGTTGGCACATGCGGGTTCCCCGTTGACTCTGTTATACGCTCCCATCACAGCCTCAACCTTCGCTTCCTTCACACATGCCTCAAAAGCGGGAAGGTAGGTCTCCTCCAGATCCTTAGGTGTTGCCTTGGCATCAAAGGAATGCCTTATGGCCTCCGGACCCGAATGAACCGCATAATGCTTGGCACATGCTGCACCCTTCATATACTCTCCGTCACCCTGTATTCCCTCTATAAAGCTGACACCGAGTCTAGATGTAAGGTACGGGTCCTCTCCGTATGTCTCATGTCCTCTGCCCCATCTGGGATCTCTGAATATATTGACATTGGGCGACCAGAAGGTCAGTCCCTTATATATGTCTCTGTCTCCCCTGCTGCTTGCGCTGTTATACTTGGCTCTGCCCTCGGTTGATATCACATCACCCACCTTCTTAAGCAGATCGGTATCAAAGCTCGCCGCCAGTCCTATAGCCTGCGGGAAAACAGTTGCGACTCCGGCTCTTGCCACACCGTGTAATCCCTCGTTCCACCAGTTGTACTCAGGTATCCCCAGCCTTTTAATAGCCGGCGAATCATACCTTAACTGTGATGCCTTCTCTTCAGTGGTCATCTTAGCCACAAGCTCTGTTGCTCTTGCCTTCGCTTCTTCTCTTGTCATCTTACTCCTCCTTTTTCATAAGCCGGCTTACAATATATCAATCATGTCTCTCATCTTCATTGCCGTACATCTCACAGAACCTTGCGGAAAAGGATACCGGCTCTCCTGCATCGTGCAGATGGGTAGTATCTCCGAAGCATACGGTTCTGAAGGATGCGATGCCTTCTCTTCTCTCCTCGGTATAGATAGTCGTCACTGAGGTCGGTGCTGCGCAGAAGCCGTGCCATAGAGGCATTGGTGATACACCTATCAGATGACCTATCATCACACAGCTTACTCCGAAGTGACAGAACAAAGCTATCGTGTCATCATTGGGCCTTACGGCGCGATAGAGTCTTCCCTCCCGAACATATCCATGGTCTGCAAGCATCCTGTCAAATGGCATCGTTACGCTCTCTTCATAGGATCTCATATCCGCAGCCGCCATTACTGGATTCTCATACCATTTATCGTACCTGTAGAATTCATCATACTTGGTCCAGTCCCCCGGAAGCCAGTCCCAGCATACGTTATGGGGCTTATCCTTATCCGGTCTGTCTATCCATCTCTCACAGAATTCTCTTAACCAGTCACAGTAAACTGCCTCCACCCCCTTTAACTTAAGCGTCGGCTCGGCAGTAGCCATTGCTCTGCCCATTGTGGATACATATGCCGCATCTATACGCTCATCCTTAAGTCTTAAGGCCAGAAGCTCAGCCTCTCTTTTTCCCTTTTCCGTCAGCGAGTCGTGTTCATAATCAGGATCGCCGTGTCTGATCATCAATATCCTCATTCCGTCTCCTTCTTCCCTGCTCTTATATTGCTTATGCCTGTCCGCAGGGCACTTATAGCAGCCTCGGACAGATATCCGACCATAAGCGGGATCAGCAGACCTGCTGCCAGATATACCCATTTATAGCCGGTAATACCATCAGGAACATATGTATAATATATATCAGATTTAAAGCTTTGGATATCAATATCATTCAAGACAGTCGCAAAAGCCGTACTTTCGCCTATCCGGACAAAGGCTGCTTTAATAAGCCAGAAGACCGCCAGATGATGCATCATTATATCATATGTGTGCGTTCCTATTCCCTGTATCAGTCTGAATGCAGGCGAAATGCCTTTAAGCGCTTCCCCCTCACCCACAATACGGAATGAAGGTGTCTCTTTATTGTTAAATAGTTTACATAATATCTTGGAAATCCTTAACCAGAGCGCTATTCCCGTAAGCGATGTGATAAAGGGTGTAAGCAGGGTGCCGCCAAATCCCGTTACCCATACCGTGCTGTATGCAAGCCCTCCGTGGGTTGTGGTCAATATCAGATTCATAAGGAACAGAAGCGGAAAATATATGATCCCCGGTGTGATATCATATCGCTCCAGCCGCGTCCGGTAAAGCCTTCCGAATTGCAGAGACGGCGCCATGAGCATAAGTCTGGCAGGTATCCTGTAGAGATCATAGACACTGCCTCTTTCGGCCAGATATACCACACTCATCCCGACCATCAGATACAATATCATAACGACCCATTCCATGTCGGTTGCGTACATCCCCTTATTATCCGAATCGCTCCTGAATCCGCATATCCTTTTATAAAGAAAGTCTATGACCTTCCTTGCACATATGTCGCTGACCTCAAGCAGAAAAAGTGCAGGCACAAACCATGCCGGAGAATTAAGCCCGAATTGATGTCCCCCAACAAAGGGTGCCGCGAATATATTGTACAGATTGAATTCACCGGCGTAATCGTAATCATTCGCCCTCAGAACTGCCGATACAAGCCCATAGACCACATTCCATATAAGGTACGGAAGAAGCAGTCTCTTGGCCTTTTTACAGATAAAGCCTGCAATATGCTCTTCATTCTCCGGCTTGCGGAAATATCCCGCAATGAAGACGAATATCATAACGTGATATGAATAGTACGGGAAGAGACCTCCGAAGGTTGCCACATCGAAGTCCAAATGTCCTAAAAGGATCAGTATCATCCCTATGGCAGATAGAATTGTAAAAGTCGTATTGCGTTCTTTCATACTTTTTTCCGGCCGGTGATCATAAAGCTTATGGCTTAAGAGGGATCAGCTTATACATACGTGATGCAATGGCATCCGCACCGGCATCATTGATATGATAATCATCCACAAGATATTCATCCCTTACATCCACATTGATGACACCGTAGTATATGTCTATAAAGCTTGTTCCCGCAGTTGCCGCAGCCTCAAGCTCGAATGTGACATATTCGCTTAGCAGTCCTTCACCTATATCATGGATATCACCATCCACATAGAAGTCGTCTATGGTCTTACCGCTTGCCGGCTGTGACAGATAGACTATCCTTATATAAGGGTAAGCTTCCCTCAGCCCCTCAAGCGAGCTCCTTACCGCCCCGTATATGGAGGTTATATCCGTGACGCTCTCACTTCCGAGAGGTCTGTGATCAACATAGTCTTCCAGATCGTACATTATGACTATACAATCCACACTACTGAGGTCCACGCTCTTAAGTCTGTCCACTGCCGCGCTTGCCTGCTCGGATATAAGAGCGGCTGCTCTCTCCGGTATGGAGTAATCTCCGTCTGTCATCGCTCTTACAATGCAGGGAAGACTGACTCCGTCCTCCTCATCCTCATCACTGTATTCATTCCTTCTGCAGCTTATATAGGAATCCTCTATACCGCAATTAATGACATCCGCACCGTATACTCTTCCTATTGCCTCCGCCAGATTATTATCATCATACGAATCGGCAAAGGGGCTGTTGCCTAACGTAAGGATCGTAAGCCTGCCATCATCCGGCTTGCCTGCAACGTCCTGTGCGTTAAGCGGAAGGATATAATCATTGGGCTCGGTATCGAATTCGGTCGTGACCTCATCAGGATCATAATCCGACACCTGACCCTTGTTCCACTTCCTTATCATCACGACAATGGCGATGATAAGCAGTATCATGATAGCAGGTATCACTATATGTATTATCACATCACCCCTGCTCTTATCCGATCCTTCGGTTCTCTTATGGTCTTTTCTGTTATTGCTCATTATTTTTCTTATCTTCCTATCTTTCCTTAACCCAGCGTCCGGATGCACCGCACGGAAGGATAAGCTGTGTACCTGATACCGGAAGACCTATCTCATCCGCTTCCGTTATCCCTCCGAATCTCTTCCCGATACTAAGCTCTATCATATACTTAAGCACTGCGGGCTGAAGACCCGTGGTATATGAATTGATGAGGAAAAACAGCGGCTCATCCGATAAAAGCCCGCTGCATAATTCTATAAAAGGATATACACTCTCTTCAAGCTTCCATGTCTCACCCTTGGGGCCTCTGCCATACGAGGGAGGGTCCATGATCAGGGCATCATACCTGTTGCCGCGCCTTAATTCTCTCTCTACGAATTTGACACAGTCATCCACAAGCCACCTGACAGGTCTGTCGGACACTCCGCAGCTTATGGCATTCTCCTTGGCCCATCCGACCATTCCCTTTGACGCATCCACATGTGTCACATTTGCTCCGGCCTTAAGGCACGCAACAGTTGCCCCACCGGTATAAGCGAAGAGATTGAGCACCTTAACAGGCTTATCTCCATTCTCCTTAAGCCTCCTTCGGATCAGAGCGCTACACCAGTCCCAGTTGACGGCCTGCTCCGGGAACAGACCAGTATGCTTAAAAGAAAAAGGCTTAAGATTAAACTTAAGTTCTCCGTAGCTTATCTGCCATTCCTGGGGAAGCTTCTTAAATTCCCATTCGCCGCCTCCTGCCTTGCTCCTGTGATAATGCCCGTTGTAATTCTTCCAGCCGGGTTTGTCCTTAGGAACAGACCAGATAACCTGAGGATCGGGTCTTATAAGTATATAATCTCCCCAGCGCTCCAGCTTCTCTCCGTCCGATGTGTCTATTATCTCATAGTCATTCCACTTATCCGCTATCCACATATCCGCATTCTTATCCTATGTTCACTCTTCCGCTTCCCTGTATAACATGCTCTTATACTTATCCAGTCCGACATCATACCAGACGGCATTATCAAGATTGCTGTATACAATGTAATTCTGTGTCCGTCCTATCTCCCTGAGTCCGTAATCGGTCACATCACCTATCACATTGTCATCCTGACCGATAATGACATAATCACACTGGTATCCGGTGGCCAATGATACCAGCCTGTCTGCATATATATCACGACCCATATATATGTCAAAAAGCTCATTATCCGCTCTCTTCCAACTGTCAACCATACTGTCCCTTCCAAAAGGGAGCATTATATCCGTTGTATACTGTCTCACGAAATGAACAAGCTCCGGCGGGAATGCCACCCATATACGCTTTCCCTTCTCTTGAGGCCTGACCATGTCACACAGCTCTATGACTTCATCCGGCAGATGATAGGCATTCTCCGCCTTATCAAAGACCACTCCCATATACGCATAGCTCCCACAGAGTGATAACAGAAGACATACAAGCGCCACTCCGAGCCCTAAGTGATTGCCTATAACCTTAACGGCACTGTAAGCGATTACCAGCGTCATGGGCAGAAGCCACAGTATCCTGTAATATGTTCCCTCGTCAAGCATATTATAAGCCATATGAAAGTAAGGTATGAAAAAGAGCACCTGTATGACCGTAGGTACGGTTACAAGCAGCAGCTTAAGACTCTTATTCTCCTCTGCAAACCACAGATACATAAGAGCCGCTATGAATAACAGGCAATAATATCCTGTTCCGTTATATGCTTTGAATATCTCAACTATCTGTGTCATACTTTCTCCCGTTCACATACAGCGCTATGCCACTCTCACATAAGCAGATATACTGCTCCGTATACAACCAGAGGTACGCATGTGATCATCAGCTTAAGGGCTATCTGAACATCTCTCTTACATATGGACATGGTTATGCCGTATATGCCTATGAGCAGAGCCATAAGGAATACACTCGCCGTACTGCACATGGCAGCCGTTATATTAAGAGCAAAAAGCGTTATCCAATATCCCAATGTCTGCCTGTCTTCTTCCCCTTCATCGCTCTTGAATATGGAGATCAAAAGCCATATCGCAGAACCTATCACCAGATTGGCAAGCATGGACTTACCCTGCCATGACCTTGTAAGCAGGAACGTCGCATCGGTATAGATCGATACGTTACCGAATATATACATGATATTGACGAATATCATGAAAGCGGCGTTTTTCTTAGAGTCACCGTTAAAAAGGAGCACTCCGCAGTTATAATATATCACATAAAGCACCGGTATAAGCAGGATACCTATGACCGAGTGAGCTATTATCGTTGAGTGAATACCGCTGACCCTTGCCAAAAAAGCTATCCACACCGGAACTGCCGCAAGCGCATGTCTTAAGTCCATGGAGGTAGACAGTCCTGTATAGGGCTTGATACGGTACAGCGTATCCGTCTCATTGGTAAGCAACGACTGTACCACATAGTATGCATCATCTCCGTCAAAGGCTTCCATGCAGATATACATTATCACCTGAAAAAGTACGGCTGCCGCGGCCACAAGCCACAGCACCGTCTCCTCTCCGGTAAGACGCCTCCTGTCCTTTAATCTTGTATCATCCGCATCCGCTGACTCCGTCCTCTTCCTTACGCGGAAGTTGTATAAGATGATACCTGCCATGGCAAGCGCACATTCCGTACCCATATACATGGCAACTATTAAGGGGAATCCGTCAGATTTAAGGATTATGACCGGTACGGATATAAGCTCGAAGATTGCCAGAGATATGACGAATCCGAGAATATATATAACCGATATGACACGCCTGTCACCATCTATGAAAGACGCCGGGAGCAATCCTATACAATATGGAATTATTATAAGCACCACGATCAGTGCGATCACCTTTGTAATCATATTCTCATTCCTGTCTGCCTACAGATCTATGCTGTCATAATCATAATCGTATGCAAGCTCTCTGAGTATTGCAAGCTCATCATCAAGTTCATCCACTGTCACCCTTCTTCTGCCGCTTGCCATGCAGTCTACCATATAATCACATACCTTCGGACTATAGTGGGTATAATCCGCATAATTATTGAAATCACAGATTATATCCCTATCATTCTGGAAGAAATACACTTCCACGTTGTCGTACTCAAGAAGCCGCCTTGTCATATAGTCATATTTGGCGATTATCTTGTCTATCTGCCCCTGCCTCTTGGCATCATACCAGTACAGGATGCTGTACGGCGGATAGAATACAGTATACATTGTTTCGGGGTGAGCTTCAATATAGGGGATAATATTGGTGGACAGGTTAGCCTCGATACCCGCAATATAATCATCCGTGGGTGTCTCATCCTTTATCTCCTTAGCGGGAGTATAGTAAAGCCTTACGTTGGCAAGGTTGTAGTGCATAGGCTGCCACCATGGCTTATATATCATATTCCAGTCGGACTTATCCGAGCTGTCCGCCAAAGGTCTCAATACATAATCAAGCAGGACCGTCTTATTCCATATGTATTTCACATCATTGAAAGGATTATCATCATACAGATAATCCGTAATCGGGAACTTGGTCTGTTCGGTGTCGCAGGAATAATTAAGCTCATCTATCCCCAAAAACACCCTCTTTAGAGATTCACCCTTTGCCTTATATATCTTAGACAGGATTATCTCCTGATCCTTGGGATAGGCTCCGTTATAGCTAAGCTTCTGTGTCTTAAGCCCCATCTTCTCTGCGAATCTGTCCGTATCAAAAGCCACCGTCATAGATGAACCTAACAGCACGCTGTCATAATCCATATGCGCCGCAAGGCCCGGATTCATATCCACCTGATCATCCACTACATACGGGAATGACTTAAGCGGTGCATGGTAATGGAAAAACGGGTCGACCGTAACAACCAAAGCACCGGCAAGCACAAGGCCCAAAACCGATGTTACTATAAATGCTACTATGAATTTTCCGTCATTGTCTCTATTCATCAGAAATTAAAATACAGGAATGTACTGACCCCTGAAAGGGAAAGAACACACCATACAAAAATAATTCCGAGCACCACACCGTAAAAGGTGCGATACCTCATCTTCCCGGTTACCTTAAGCGCATTCGGGGCAAAAAATACAACTGCAAGTGATACAACCGTATAAAGGATCATTACGATATATCTGCCGGCCTCGGACCCGGTAAGATGCAGTACCTTCAAGACGTACCAGAATTCTCCCGAATTAAAGCCCTTAAGAAAGCCGTCTCCAAGTCTTGACAATCCTCCGTGAACGACTCTTCCAAGGAGTGTAAGAGCCTCGGAAGTATCTTTGGCACGGAAGAATACCCATGCTATACATATGAATATAAATGTCAGTATATGGAACAGTGCCTTATCACACTTTATCGCAGTTTTATCCCTCAAAAGTCTTACTGTCACATACAGGACTCCGTGCATGAGTCCCCATATAATGAAGTTAAAGCCGGCTCCGTGCCAGATCCCGCTTATAAGAAAGACGATCATTAGGTTGACATAAGTTCTAAATTCGCCTTTTCTGCTTCCACCCAGCGGAATATACACATTCCGCGTCAGGAACTTATTGAGGGTAATATGCCAGCTTCTCCAAAAATCTATGATATTACGGGATTTATACGGTGAATCGAAATTGACTGGTATATCTATGCCAAAGAGCGCTCCAAGTCCGATAGCCATATTACAGTAACCGTTAAAATCAAAATAAAGCTGCAATGCGTAAAAGAGGATCGCAAGCAAAGCCTCCGGTGAATTGATGTATCCTGCCGATGCATATGCGTAATCGACACTTTTGCCAAAGGTATCGGCAATTAACACCTTACTTGCAAGTCCGGCTATGAATATGGCGATACCCCGTCTGAATCTGTCCCTGTCAAAGCCCGTATCCGGTCCGATCTTAGCATACTGCGGCATCATACTGCCGTAATCGGCTATGGGGCCTGCGATAAGCTGGGGGAAAAAGCTTACGAACAGTGCGTAATCAATAAAGGTGCAGTCTGTGACATCTCCCCTGTAGGTATCCGCCAAAAATCCTATCTGCTGGAAGGTGAAAAAGCTTATTCCAAGCGGTAAAAGGATATCCTTAAGCGGTATATCCGTCTTAAATACCGCATTGACGCATTCCGTCAGAAAGTCAAAGTGCTTATAATACACTAACAGCAGAACATTACCTGTCACTCCTATGACAAGCGCCGGCTTCATCTTACCTTCTCCCGCCGCCTTCATCCATAGATACACAAGATAGTTGAACAGTATTGAGCATACCATTATGGTCAGATATCCGATATTAAAATATCCGTAGAACCATAATGACATTCCTATAAGCCATACCTTGGGAGGTGTAGTGCCCGTCCTCTTAAGTAAGGTGTAACCTGCAAGTGCCACAGGCAAAAACAGGAATATGAAAATATATGAATTAAAAAGCATATCCCCTCTGCTCCTTAGAGCCTACCTTCCTATCTGTCATCATCCAGATCAAAGTAGAAATCATCATCCTTATTCTTAGCAAGACCTGTCTTTAACAGAACGAATATAAGCACTCCCAGACCTCCTGCAAGGATCACTGCCATTACTGCGAACATTGCCACATTACTTCCGTTATTAACTATCATCTGCTTGTCACTGAAGCTTATGACATAATCGGAGGCATGCTTCATATTGAATGCAGCCCTTCCTGTCATATCCACCTTCACGGAGTCCACAAGCTCAAGCCTGTCTCTGTCTTCGTTATAATAATACAGGTTCGCATATTTTCCTGCGTGCTCTTCTCCTGTCTCCACGGTAAGAAGTGCATCGAAGCCAAAGGCTCCGTCATAGGCTATGGACATTGTCATATAGTCATCCGTCTTAAGTCTCTTAACTATCTTATCCGGTATATTCGCCTCTCCGAAGGTTACAGTCATATCCATTCCTTCAAGCTGCTCCTTAACCGTATCATCACCGGATATCTGCCAGCTTGCTCCTTCGCCGGCTTCTATCTCGATATTATCTGTCCTGTCTGTATCCTCTGATTCCTCCGTGCTCTTATTAAGCTCCTCTTTAGAGTCCGTATCCTCAGCGGAAGTGCTGCTTACCTCTTCACTGCTGCTGTCCTCCACAGAGGCAATATCGCTCTTATCCGTTACAAGAGACGTGATCTGCGGCATTACAACTGCCGGAGTTGAAGCAGCGGTAGTTACCTCATTAACAGGCGCTTCCACAACAGTCTCCTTCCCTGCATCAGAACCGCTGACAGATGCCGGTGCTGATTCCTGCGTGGGTGCTGCCGACTGTGTAGGAGCTGCTGTGGTTGTTGGTGCCGTCGTGGGTGTAGGTGTTACTGCCTGTGTAGGCTTAACCAATGTCGTTATCTGCGGCACTACCGGTGTAGGCGTTGCCGTGATCGCAGGCGTAACGGCCTTCGTGGGCATTGATGCCGTGGTAGGTGCCGCCGTGGGTGTAGGTGTTACCCCCTGTGTAGGCCTAACCAATGTCGTTATCTGCGGCACTACCGGCGTGGGCGTTGCCGTGATCGCAGGCGTAACGGCCTTCGTGGGCACTGATACCGTGGTAGGTGCTGCCGTGGGTGTAGGTGTTACTGCCTGTGTAGGCTTAACCAATGTCGTTATCTGCGGCACTACCGGCGTGGGCGTTGCAGTGATCGCAGGCGTAACAGCCTTCGTGGGCACCGATGCCGTGGTAGGTGCCGTCGTGGGTGTAGGTGTTACTGCCTGTGTAGGCCTAACCAATGTCGTTATCTGCGGCACTACCGGCGTAGGCGTTGCCGTGATCGCAGGCGTAACGGCCTTCGTAGGCACTGATGCCTTCGTAGGTACTGCTGTAGGTGTTGGTGTCACCCCCGGAACAGATGTAGGCACCGGAGTTACTGCTGCCGTGGGGATATACTCATATCCGCATATATCACATACGCTCTTTCCGTTTTTAGTAACCATGTGATGCCCCGCAGCCTTGGCATCTTCCGTATAGGAATCTCCGCAGGAACAGGTATATGTCTTCACTCCGTCAGCCGTACAGGTAGAGGTGTCAGATGACAAGGTATAATCATGCGTATGCTCCTGTAATGTAGGCTCCGTATAACCGCATCTGGTACACTTTCCGTCCACCATATTATGACCCAGAGTGGTGCAATCCTCATCCGTTACCTTCTCCTCGACCTTAAGGCTTTCGCTTTCGCCGCATATCTCACATGTCCTTGTTATATATCCGCCTGCCGGCTCACTCCACTGTGAGAATCTATGCTCAGAGCATATGACGCTTACAGGTATCTCTATTCCCTCTGTCACATTATAATTGGCTTCATCCGGACAATATGTCGCCATATAGCTGTAGGTGCCTGCTTTGGCTGCAACAGTCTGAAGAGCATCCTCCCATACGAAGTGGTTGGGAAGCGCTACAGTCTGAAGCTCAGCACCGGCAGATGCGCTTATATCCTCAGGAATATCTATATCGGCTGCATCCACGGTCGCTTTCGATACACTCACCTCAAGCGTCATCGTCATACTGTTGTATCTGCTTTCATCCGGACTGTATATGGCAGTATATCCCTGATTGTCCACAACAGGAACGGTAGATGCATCCACCCATGTGAAGCTGTCCGGAAGTGATATATCTCCCAGAGTCTTATCCGGATCATATGTAAGCTCTATATCAGGGCGTTCAACATCTCCGATAGCTATATCCGCTTTGATCACGGATACCTTACAGCTTACACTTCCTGCTGTGCCTGCCCTACAGGTGATCACAGCACTACCCGGCCTCTTGCCTGTTATGACACCGTTCTCATCCACCGCCGCTATCGAAGTATCCGAAGAAGAGTATGTATACTCATACGCCTCGGAGATACCTCCGTTGATATAGGGAATTATGACTGCATTCTGCTCTACCGGAAGATTCTCTACCTCTTCAATATTAACAGACAGAGTATCGGGGCTTTCCGGCTTAACCGAACGTCCGGAAGGCATATTGTTATATACCGGTATCCTGAATACAAAGGGGGTTCCGCTTAGAAGCCCTGTATTCTTATATGCTTTATAAGCAGAAGAGGCTTCTGAACTGGGAGCCGCGATATTCTGCATATACTGATGAGTGAGCACGCCATAGAAGGAGGCGTCCACATCGAATTTCTGCAGGTAAAGCGTATCCTGTCCCTTGCTCACATATCCGTTGCACAGGAAAGTAACTCCACCCTCCAAAGCCTTGATCCGGCTGTCCCAGCCATTCTCCTTAGCATAGGTCAGACCGCCGATTATGGGGTTACTTGAGACTGCACCCACATTATAGTAATTATAATATCCTTCAAAGCCTGCGTATGTTCCGCTTATAAGAGGTGATGTTCCCTGTACCCCCTGTTCCTGTCTCACTCTGGCAGCCTGCAGGATAGGACTTATGTTGTATCTGTCGGCAAGAGTCATGAACTGCGCCGCATAGGTAACAGACTCTCCTTCGATCCCTCCTGACATGAATGTCCCGTTTAGGACCTTTTTCACGGATTCCTCCGTGTGATAGCTCTTATTGTAGGTCTGCTGTTCGAATTGGAATATTTGCGTCTCGCTTAAGAAGTTTCTGGGGTCCATATAGTACGCTATGATCCCGTCAGTGGCATAGGACCAGCTATTGTCGTACTTAGCCTCTATCCACGAGCTTTTTGCTGATTTTGTATAGATAAGACTGTATGCACCCGTTCCCTCGGCTGCCACACAAGGGTTGAAGTCAAGACCTGTAGACTGTTTTACGAATATCCATTCAGGATGAGCCTTCTTAAGCTCATACAATGCATCCTTATAGCTTTCC
The DNA here is from genome assembly GCA_002393095.1 of Lachnospiraceae bacterium UBA3826. Taxonomy (GTDB): domain Bacteria; phylum Bacillota; class Clostridia; order Lachnospirales; family Lachnospiraceae; genus Colinaster. The sequence goes on from DGII01000166.1 coordinate 24,158, forward strand.
GGGAATGCCTCGATATCCGAGCAATCCGTCTCGGATGAGGTACTTTCCCTTTTTACGGTAGTGACATATCGCTCCTCCCATGCCAGGAAGCGTTCGTCGGCACAGGCTAAGAACTCTCTCTCCACATAGCCTGTATATGTACCGCCTTCACTGTTGTACTGCACCTTATACCAGATATTGCGACCGCTGTCCGCATCCACTCCCGTGATATATACAGACTGACCGGAAGCAACGGTGGCCACGCTGTCACTGTATGCATCGGCTTCCTTACGGATAGTGTAGACATCCTTAAGATATACGAGCGCGGATATGTAATACTCATCAGCGATATCCTCAAGGGCTTGTTGCGCTCCGCTCATATTCGATATGACATAATTGGACTTCTTGACAGCAGTTGTATCATTGGCTGCGTAAGCAGTGATCACCGCCGTGCCTACGGTCGCAATTATCAGGATTATCCCCAGAAGCGCCGCGATGACTCTGTAGCCCTTCAGATAATTACCTGTCTTAATGATCCTTAAGTTACTGTTTTTTTCGGAAAACATATGATCCTTCCTTATCCCCAAATATCCTTCCAAGCTCAGCCGAGGTCATAATACTCTCTGTACCACTTGGCAAATTTTCCGACTCCATCCTTCATATCCGTAGACGGCCTGTATCCGAAGTCATTCTCAAGCCCGGACACATCCGCATAAGTCTGATACACATCGCCCGGCTGCATGGGCATCAGATTCCTCGTTGCCTTCATGCCAAGCGCCTTCTCCAGCTCATCCACAAAGTCAAGGAGATTCTCCGGCTTACCCCTCCCGATGTTATACACCTTATAGCAGGCTCCCAGTTCATCCTGCTTCGGCGGATTGCACAGAATAGCGAAGACTCCTGTCACTATATCGTCTATATACGTGAAATCCCTGTACATATCTCCGTTGTTGTATATATCAATAGGCTTACCCTTACGCATAAGATCGGCGAACTTATAAGCCGCCATGTCCGGTCGGCCCATAGGTCCGTACACGGTGAAAAATCTCAGCCCCGTCGCCTTTATCCCGTAGAGCTTGCAATATGAATAGGCCATCAGTTCATTGCTCTTCTTGGTTGCGGCGTAGAGCGACACAGGTCTGTCAACCTGATCCGATGTGCTGAAGGGAACCTTGGTATTGCCTCCGTATACCGAGCTTGAGGAAGCATACACAAGATGCTTGACCTCATGATGTCTGCAGCACTCAAGTATATTGGCAAAACCTACGAGATTGGACTGAATGTATGCATCGGGGTTCTCTATGCTGTAGCGGACACCCGCCTGTGCGGCAAGATTAACGACCACATCCGGATTGTACTTTTCGAAAGTCTTCTCAAGCTTAGCCTTATCCGCCAGATCGCCCCTGATCATGTCAAAGCTTCCTGTGGTCTTAGCAGTCTCATCCAAAGCCGCAAGTCGTGATTCCTTAAGCGACACATCATAATAGTCGTTCATATTGTCATAACCCACAACACTCGCTCCCGCCTTAAGCAGTCTGTCAGACAGGTGATATCCGATGAAGCCCGCGGCTCCGGTCACCATGTATGTAAGCTTATTATCAAAATCCGTCATTTGATTCTCCAATCCGGCCATTCGGTCGACATAACATCATAATCCTTTATATCATACCACATATTGCGTTGATATGCCAACCTTTTAACTAAATCTAGTCAGGATTTCGGCAGGTCTGCGCATGCGCTCAATACCTTTTACGGACAAAAAAACTGTGCAGGATTTCTATCCTGCACAGTCTGTCGCATATTCTTCGGTATACTACCGGACACTCTTATCCGGTATCCTGCATAAGCCTTCCGGCATTACATATACTTTTTAAGTGTCTCCGCCTTGTCCGTCTTCTCCCACGGAAGATCAAGATCGTTACGTCCGAAGTGTCCGTATGCTGCGGTCTGCTTGTATATAGGTCTGCGAAGGTCAAGCATCTTGATTATGCCTGCGGGACGCAGATCGAAATTCTCTCTGATAGCCTTAAGCAGAGTATCATCCGATACCTTGCCGGTTCCGAAGGTATCCACCATTATAGATGTAGGCTGCGCGACACCGATAGCATACGAAAGCTGTATCTCACATCTGTCAGCAAGGCCGGCTGCAACGATATTCTTGGCAACGTATCTTGCCGCATACGCAGCGGATCTGTCCACCTTGGTGCAATCCTTGCCTGAGAAGGCTCCGCCGCCGTGACGTG
>DGII01000114.1 GCA_002393095.1 Lachnospiraceae bacterium UBA3826
GGAAGAAGAGATAAGAGAAGAGCTAACTGGAAGATGGCTAATCCTACTCTTGTTAAGTGCAGCAAGTGCGGTGCTCTGATGGTTCCCCACAGAGTATGTAAGGCATGCGGTTCTTATAACAAGAAGGAGATCATTACCGTAGAGTAACGGTAGTTTCGGTTCAGTGTGACCTTAACGGCTTCAGGTTTACCTGTGGCCGTTTTTTTCGTGGCAAAGCTGCCCTTTAAGCATAATCAGAGCCCCTATATCGGCAAAATGCCGGTATAGGGGCTCTGAAGCAGGCGACGGGAGTCGAACCCGCCTCTTCAGCTTGGGAAGCTAACATTCTACCGATTAACTACGCCTGCACTAGATTTGCCGTCTTCGACGCCAAATCACACAACCGGGCTAAAGCCCGTTTGTGACGAATAATTAATCTTCGCGCCGGATATAACCGAGTCAAAGCTCGTTTGCAATAACATATTTATTCTACCACAAATATTTTATCTGTGATACAATATTTTTCATAATTATAGTAAGGACAGAGGCAGATCGCCTGAATTAAGGGTATGAGCGCAGTGTCCTGATTCCGGGATATGAGGATTATTGGAAAATGAGTATAAGAGAAGATGCGGCAGGAATGAAGTCTGTGGCGCCTTATCTGGCGGCCACCTCCATAGAGGAACGAAACCGGGCGCTTGAGTATATCAAGACTGCCATTAAGGATAACAGGGAGAAGATATTCACGGCCAATAATATAGATATGGGAGAAGCCATGAAGGGCGGAGTGCCAAGCGCCGTGCTTAAGAGACTTAAATTCGATGATGGCAAGCTTAAGTCTGTGCTTGACGGGATAGATATGCTGATCGCTCTGCCGGACCCTATAGGTAAGATAACACTTCACAGGCAGCTTGATGAGGAACTGATACTTACGAGAGTATCATGTCCGATAGGAGTGATAGGAGTCATATTCGAGGCCAGACCGGATGCCATGATACAGATAGCCACATTGTGTATCAAGAGCGGTAATTGTGCGATATTAAAGGGAGGGAAGGAGACACTGCACACCAACAGGGAGATATTCACCCTTATTGAAGAAGCGGTAAGCAGGGCCGGACTTCCGGAGAATTGTCTGTATCAGGCCACATCGCACAGTGAGATAGATGAGCTGCTTGACTGCTATGGGGATGTGGATCTTATCATTCCCAGAGGCTCCAATGCTTTTGTACAATATATAATGAATAATACCAGAATACCCGTAATGGGACATGCGGACGGAATATGCCATATATATGTGGATAAGGCGGCCGATACCGATATGGCAGTCAAGGTCATAACCGATGCCAAGATACAGTATACGGCAGCATGCAATGCGGTTGAGACCCTTTTGGTGCATAAGGATATAGCGAAGGAATTCCTGCCTGTGTTATATAAGGCCATGAACGAAGTGGGGGTCACCCTTAAGGGGGATTTCGCCACCAGAGGACTCATACCCGTAGAGGCAGTGGGAGAAGAGGGATATGTGGAATATCTGGATCTTATTGCTTCGGTTAAGGTGGTGGACAGCCTTCACTCTGCAGTAGAGCATATCAACAGATTCGGATCTCATCATACGGATTCCATCATTACAGAGGATGCAGAGGCAGCCGAAGCATTCATGCAATTGGTGGATTCCGCGGGAGTCTATCATAACTGCTCCACACGCTTCGCCGATGGCTTCAGATACGGCTTCGGAGCGGAGGTAGGCATAAGCACGAGTAAGCTGCATGCAAGAGGACCTGTGGGGCTTGAGGGGCTTGTGACCTACAAGTACAGGCTTAAGGGTAAGGGACATATAGTTGATGACTACGCCACAGGACTTAAGAGCTTTCATTTCAAAGATATATAGGCATATACACGACTAAGCAATAATATATAAATACTTGATTTTTATATTTGCCTCTTGTATAGTATTGTGTAGTTGATTTAGAGAGGTATTTATGGCTGAGTATACTAAGGTCGCCCTTGATGCCATGGGAGGCGACAATGCGCCTGATTGTAACGTGGCCGGTGCGATAAGAGCTGTTAAGGATAATGACAGACTCATGGTCTATCTTGTGGGGAGAGAGGCTGAGATCAGAGCATCACTTGAGAGGTGTGCCGCAACCGAGGGTACTGATTATGATAAGGAAAGGATCATCATAACAGATGCCCCGGATGTGATCGAGAATGCCGAACCGCCGGTAATGGCCATCCGCAAGAAGAAGGATTCTTCTATTGTAAGAGCCATGAACATGGTCAAGGACGGAATGTGCGATGCTTATGTCTCGGCAGGGTCTACGGGTGCTACTCTTGTCGGAGGTCAGGTTATAGTAGGCAGGCTTAAGGGTGTAGAGAGAGCACCTTTGGCACCGCTCATACCTACCAAGAACGGTATAGCGCTGATAGTGGATTGCGGAGCCAATGTTGATGCCAGACCGTCAATGCTTGTGCAGTTCGCCAAGATGGGCTCAATATACATGAAGAATATAATAGGGATTGCCAATCCCAGAGTGGCTATAGTCAATATAGGCGCCGAGGAGGAGAAGGGCAATGCGCTTGTTAAGGAAGCCTTCCCGATGTTGAAGGCTTGTCCGGAGATCAATTTTACCGGAAGTATAGAAGCAAGAGATGTGGTAGAAGGCGGCGCGGATGTTGTGGTATGTGATGCGTTCGTAGGTAATGTCCTGCTTAAGACTCTGGAGGGAACTGGCAACGTTCTTATGACCAAGCTGAAAGAAGCCCTGATGTCATCTGTGAGAAGCAAGATAGGTGCATTGCTGATAAAGCCGGCTCTAAAGGCTACTCTTAAGAAATTCGATGCTTCGGAGTACGGAGGCGCCCCGATGCTCGGACTTAACGGACTTGTGGTCAAGACTCATGGAAGCAGCACTCCGAAGGAGATAAGGAATACGCTTATCCAGTGTGTACAGTTCAAAGAACAGAATATCAGCGAGAAGATAAAGGCAGTAATAGAATAAGGTCAGGAGGAACTTATGGAACTTGAGAAGCTTAAGAAGGTCATAGCGGAAGTACTCAGCGTTGACCCGGAAGAGATCACTATGGAGACGACTTTCATCGATGATCTGGGAGCAGATTCGTTGGATGTATTCCAGATAATCATGGGGTTGGAAGAGGAATTCGATATAGAGATACCGCCGGAGAAGGCTGAGAAGATCACAACAGTCGGCGAGGCAGTGGAACTTATTAAGAACGAAGTTGATTAAGCATGATCAAAAAGCCCGCAACAAGGGCTTTTTGGTTTGTAAAGGAGTGCAGTTGTGGATTCTGTGAGCATAGCAGCGAATCAGGAAGAACTGGAGAGTAGGATCGGATATTCTTTTAAAAACAAGGAATTACTTAGACAGGCTTTGACACACAGCTCTTATGCGAATGAGAGAAAAAAGGCCGGCGTGAGAGACTATGAGCGGCTTGAGTTCCTTGGAGATGCTGTTCTTGAACTTGTAAGCAGTGATTTCCTGTATCATAAGAATCCGGATATGCCGGAGGGCAAGCTCACGAAGAAGAGGGCTTCGCTTGTGTGTGAACCGGCACTGGCCGAGTGTGCCAGAGATATAGAGCTTCAGAAGTATATACTCCTTGGTAAAGGAGAGGAGCAGACAGGCGGAAGAGACAGGGATTCCATAATCTCAGATGTAATGGAAGCGGTCATAGGAGCCATATATCTTGACGGCGGACTTGAGGCGGCAAGGAGGCATATATTCAGCCATGTCCTGGAGGATCTGAAGGAAGGCGTACCTTTTAAGGACAGCAAGACTATATTGCAGGAGATCATTCAGGCAAGAGGATATGATGATTTCGGCTACAGGCTTGCGGGGGAAAAGGGGCCCGATCATGACAAGACCTTCATGGCGGAAGCAATCCTTAACGGAGAAGTGATCGGAAAGGGAGAAGGAAGATCCAAGAAGGCTGCGGAGCAGATGGCAGCTAAGGAAGCGATCGATATGATGAGCAAGGTCATGGATTAGTATCCGGGCCGTGAAAGGCAGACATAAGGGTAGATATGTATCTTAAAAGTATAGAGGTGCAGGGCTTTAAGTCCTTCGCCAATAAAATCAGTTTTCAATTCCATAACGGTATAACAGGCATTGTAGGACCTAACGGTTCGGGCAAGAGTAATGTGGCCGATGCCGTAAGGTGGGTGCTCGGTGAGCAGCGAATCAAGCAGCTTCGAGGAGCGTCCATGCAGGATGTTATCTTCGCGGGAACGGAGATGCGCAAGCCCTTAAGCTATGCATATGTGGCGATCACGCTGGATAATTCGGATCATCAGTTATCTATAGATTTTGATGAAGTGACCGTGGCAAGAAGACTGTATCGTTCGGGTGAAAGTGAATACCTTATCAACGGAGCGCCATGCAGACTTAAGGATATAAGCGAGCTCTTCTATGATACAGGTATCGGTAAGGAAGGATACTCTATCATCGGGCAGGGTCAGATAGATGCCATCCTTTCGGGTAAGCCTGAGGACAGAAGAGAGCTTTTTGATGAAGCTGCAGGTATTGTTAAGTTCAAGAGGCGTAAGGTGGCATCAGAGAAGAAGCTTGAAGAAGAGCGTAACAATCTGGTGCGTGTGTCGGATATACTCGGAGAGCTTGAGAAACAGGTAGGGCCTCTTGAGAGACAGGCGGGCAAGGCAAGGATATACCTTGATAAAAAGCAGAAGCTTAAGACATTGGATGTCAATATGTTCCTGCTTGAGAATAATTCCATAAAAGAAAGATTAAATGACACGAATGTCAGTCTGGAGAATGTCGTCAAGGAATATGATGAGGCTGACAGCAGGTATGAGAATATCAGACAGGAATATGACGAGACCATCGTTAAGATAGAAGAGCTGGAAAAGGCAATCGAAGAAGAGCGTAATGCTCTGAGTGAGACGGGAAGCGTAAGACAGAAGCTTGAAAGCCAGATCGCACTCTTAAAGGAGCAGATCAATTCAATCCGCGGTAATGAGGCTCATCTTGATACCCGTAAGGAAAGCGTGTCTAAGGAGCTTATAGCCAAGCAGAAGGAAGAAGAAGGCTTAAATGAGCAAAAGGGCGCAATAGATGAGAAGCTTAAAGAAGCCGAGAATAAAAAGGCTGAGGTTGAAAAGCGCTTAAATGAGATACAGAGCCGGATAGAGGAGATCAATACCGACATTGAGAATTGTAAGAACGATATCATAGGAGCGCTTAATGAGCGTGCCAATATCCGTTCGAGAGCAGAGCGTATTACTGCCATGCAGGAGCAGATAGATATAAGAAAGGCGGAGCTTACAAGCAAGCTTGTGGCAGCCCGCACGGATGAAGCGAAGCAGCAGGATGTCATCAAACAGTTCGAAGATGAATTCGAGAAGATATCGGATGAGATAAGCAGGTTAAATGCCGAGGAGAAGGCCAAGGAGGAAAAGGTATCCGGCTACAAGGAGGAGCTTACCTCCATGGATAATAAGCTTCGTGATACACAGGTGAAGTATCATCAGGATAAGAGTAAGCTTGAAGCCCTTTCCAATATCACAGAGAGATATGAGGGATACGGCGGCTCTGTTAAGCGTGTCATGGAGCAGAAGGAGAAGAATAAGGGAATAATAGGTGTTGTTGCCGATATAATCTCCTCCGACAAGAAGTATGAGACAGCCATAGAGACGGCTCTCGGCGGTAATATACAGAATATCGTAACGGATGATGAAGAGACGGCCAAGAAGATGATAGCTTTTCTTAAGCAGGAAAAAGCAGGAAGAGCTACTTTCCTTCCCCTTACAAGCATCAAGCATCCGCAGGAATTCAAGACTCCTGAGGTGCTTAACGAAAAGGGAGTCCTGGGGCTTGCGGATTCACTTGTGAATACCAAGAAGGAATATGTCAATGTGGCCAGAGCCATGCTTGGAAGGATAGTAGTGGTCGATAATGTAGACAATGCCGTTAAGATAGCACGTAAGTATGATTACGGTATCAGGATGGTCACCCTGGAGGGAGAACTGCTTGTGCCCGGCGGTGCCATAAGCGGTGGTGCTTTCAAGAATAACAGTAATCTTCTGTCAAGAAGACGAGAGATGGACGAGCTTGATAAGAGCATGAAGGAGTCACTCAAGGAGATCGACAGACTCTTATCAGCCATAGAGGATACCAAGACTAAGCGTAATGAAGAGAGGGTGGAGATAGAAAAGCTCAAGATCACCCTTCAGGAGAAGTTCATCGCGCAGAATACGGCAAGACTCAATCTGACAAGCGCCCGTAACAGACAGGAAGAGAATAAGGCTGACTATGACAGCCTTAAGACAGAGTCGGCAGAGCTTGATAAGCAGGTAAGCGCCAATACTTCCGAGAAAGAGACCATAGAGAAGGAACTGGAAGCCTCCGTAGCCCTTGAGAGGGATAAGACAGCCCATATAGAAAAGATGCAGACACTCCTTGAGAAGCACCATGAAGAAGAGAGTGCTGTGGCTGACGAGCTTAAGCAGGCGGAGGTTGAGACTGAGAAGATACTTCAGCAGGTAGGCTTCGAGCAGCAGAATATAGATCGTATCAAGGCTGAGCGTGAGCGCTTCGAAGAGGAGCTTAATGAGATCGTGACCCAGATGGGTTCCGGTGCGAGTCTGATAGAAGAGAAAGAGAAGAATATCTCTGAGATAGAGGAGACCATTAAGGCATCGCATACCACGGAGGAAGAGACAGGCAGTAAATTATCCGAGGATATCCGGCTTAAGGAGGAGCTGTCCGAGAAGCAGAAGAACTTCTTCACGGTCAGGGAAGAGCTTGCTGAGAGAAGGACCAATCTGGATAAGGAGAAATATCGTCTCCAGTCTGCGGCAGAGAAACTCACCGAAGCCATACAGTCACAGATCGATTATATGTGGAACGAATACGAGATAACTCTGCGCGACGCCGAGGCTCTGAGAGATCCGGATATGAACGATCTGGCCGGTATTAGATCGGATGTTACCACACTTCGTGATGAGATCAAGAAGCTTGGAGATGTCAACGTGGGTGCGATAGAAGAGTATAAGGAGGTATCAGAGAGATATACGTTCCTTAAGACCCAGCATGATGATCTGGTGGAAGCAGAGAAGACACTTATCGGCATCATCGAAGAGCTTGATACAGCAATGCGCAGACAGTTCAAGGAGAAATTCCATGCCATTGAGACGGAGTTCGACAAGGTATTCAAGGAGCTCTTCGGAGGCGGACACGGGACCCTGGAGCTTATGGAGGATCAGGATATACTTGAAGCCGGGATTCGCATAGAGGCACAGCCTCCGGGCAAGAAGCTTCAGAATATGATGCAGTTATCCGGTGGTGAGAAGGCTCTGACAGCCATTGCACTGCTTTTTGCCATACAGAACCTAAAGCCTTCACCCTTCTGTCTCCTTGATGAGATAGAGGCTGCGCTTGATGAGAGCAACGTGGAGAGATTCGCCAAGTATCTCCATAAGCTTACTAAGCATACACAGTTCATCGTTATAACACACAGACGAGGGACGATGGAGAGAGCAGACAGGCTATACGGTATAACCATGCAGGAGAAGGGTGTATCGACACTTGTAAGCGTCAATCTGGTAGAGGAGGCTCTTAACTGATGGCAGGAATCTTCGCAAGGCTTAAGGAGGGCTTAAGCAAGACAAGAGACAATATAGTAGGCGGTATCGAGGGCGTATTCGGCAGCCATGATAAGATAGATGATGATTTCTATGAGGAGCTTGAAGAGATACTCATAATGGGTGATGTGGGTGTACACGCCACGGAAGAGATACTTGAAAGGCTTAAGGAGGATGTGAAGCTTAACCGCATCAAAGACCCCAAGGAATGCAGGCAGTATCTCATTGACGGCATCAAGGACCAGATGAAGGTCACAAGAGATGATTATGAATTCTTAAGTAAGCCGAGCGTAGTCATGGTAATAGGTGTCAACGGTGTGGGTAAGACCACCACGATAGGCAAGCTGGCGTCTATCTATCGCAAGCGTGGCAGGAAGGTACTTATTGCTGCAGCGGATACCTTCAGGGCAGCGGCCACGGAACAGCTTGAGGAATGGGCAAAAAGAGCAGAGGTTGACATAATATCTACGGCAGAAGGAGCAGATCCCTCAAGCGTACTGTATGATGCTACCAATGCGGCAAGGAGCAGAGGAGTGGATGTGCTCCTGTGTGATACAGCCGGAAGACTGCATAATAAGAAGAATCTTATGAATGAGCTTGAGAAGATGAACAGGATCATTGATAAGAATCTTCCGGAATATAAGAGGGAGAATCTCATAGTCCTAGACGGAACCACCGGACAGAATGCTCTGGTACAGGCTAAGGAATTCTCGGAGGCTGCACCTTTATCCGGAATAGTTATTACCAAGATGGACGGCACAGCCAAGGGAGGTATAGCCATAGCTATTCAATCCGAGCTTGGAATACCGGTTAAGTTCATTGGAGTAGGTGAGAAGATATCGGATCTGCAGGAATTTAATGCCGATACCTTTGTTAAGGCGCTTTTTGCTACGGGAGATGAGCCGGAGCAGGAGGAAGTGACAGAAGAGCCTGTATATGAGAAGGACGAATATTTTCATTGGCCTGATGATTGATATGATCGATAAGGAGGAAAAATGCTTACTTTGGACAGATTCGAGGAGGCTGCAGAGGCGGTCTCTAAGGTTGCTTTGGAGACAAAGCTTGTATACAGTGAATACTTAAGCGCCCAGACAGGGGCCAAGGTATATCTTAAGCCGGAGAACATGCAGTTTACCGGCGCATATAAGCTAAGGGGCGCATATTATAAGATAAGCACCTTAAGCGATGAAGAGAGAGCCAAGGGACTTATAACGGCATCAGCAGGCAATCATGCTCAGGGTGTAGCTTATGCGGCGAAGTGCTTCGGTGCCAAGGCTACCATAGTGATGCCTACGACGACACCCCTTATCAAGGTGAATCGTACCAAGAGCTATGGCGCTGATGTGGTACTGTACGGTGATGTGTATGATGAAGCATGCGCGCATGCACTTAAGCTTGCGGATGAGCACGGATATACCTTCATACATCCCTTCGATGATCCGGCGGTCGCTACCGGGCAGGGAACCATAGCAATGGAGATATTCAAGGAGCTTCCGCTTGTGGATTATATACTTGTACCCGTGGGTGGCGGCGGACTGGCAACGGGCGTATCGGTGCTTGCCAAGCTCCTTAATCCCAAGATCAAGGTCATAGGTGTGGAGCCTGCGGGAGCAGCCTGCCTTAAGGCATCCTTGGAAAAGGGTGAGGTGGTGACGCTTCCTTTGGTCAATACCATAGCAGACGGTACTGCCGTCAAGACTCCGGGGAAGGAGATATTCCCATACCTTAGGGACAATCTGGATGATGTGATAACCGTAGAGGATGAAGAGCTTGTGGTATCGTTCCTTGATATGGTGGAGAATCACAAGATGATAGTGGAGAATTCGGGTCTGCTTACCGTGGCTGCCCTTAAGCAGCTTGACTGCAGGGACAAGAGGGTGGTAGCCATTCTCTCAGGAGGTAACATGGATGTCATCACCATGTCATCTGTAGTGCAGCAGGGCCTTATAATGAGAGACAGGATTTTTACCGTATCCGTACTTCTGCCCGATAAGCCGGGTGAGCTTACAAGGGTATCATCAGTGATAGCGGCTCAGAACGGTAATGTCATCAAACTTGAGCATAACCAGTTCGTATCCATTAACCGTAATGCGGCGGTGGAGCTTCGTATAACCCTTGAGGCATTCGGAACGGAGCATAAGGAAGCGATAATTAAAAAGCTTGAGGAGGAAGGATATAAGCCGAAGATCGTGCGGACGAATATATAGGTCTGTATATGGTAGCTTAAGATGCAGGCAAGGTGTGTAATAAGTTGAGGTATACATATGATAACTGATGAGATACGGGAAAGGCTTACCGGTCTTAAGGATAATAAATATAGGGATTTCCAGAGTGGGCTGATACCCGGTGTCAGTGAAGATGAATTCATCGGTGTGAGGACACCGGCATTAAGAAGTCTGGCAAAAGAACTAAGCAAGCGTAAGGATACTGAAGAGTTCCTTGCGCTTCTTCCGCATAAGTACTTCGATGAGAATCAGCTTCATGCCTTCATTATATCGCTTGATAAGGACTATGACAGTTGCATAGGGAAGGTTAATGCATTCCTGCCCTATGTGAATAACTGGGCGACCTGTGACCAGATGTCTCCCAAGATATTCAAAAAGCATAAGGACAGGCTGCTTAACGAGATAAAGGGGTGGCTGTCATCCGATGCCACATATACGGTGAGATTCGCTGTCAAGATGCTCATGGAGCACTTTCTTGATGAGGATTATGCGGATGATTATCCTAAGCTGGTAGCGGATATAAGCTCTGATGAATATTATATCAATATGATGCGGGCATGGTACTTTGCAACGGCTCTTGCCAAGCAATATGACCATATACTGCCATATATTGAGGAGCACAGGCTGGATACATGGACACACAATAAGGCCATACAGAAGTCGGTGGAAAGCTTTCGGATAGCTCCTCGGGAAAAGGAATATCTTAAGACCTTGAGAATTAAGAAATAAACATGCCTAATTCGCAGTTTTCACATATTTACTAATATGGATGTGAGCAGGTATAATGTATTTAATGTTAAACAGTCGTTACACAAAGGAGGAGTAGTATGAATGCAGTAACCGTAACCATCATTTTGATTATCTTAGCTCTGGTGATCATTGTTCTTGCGACAGGATATGTCAAGGCGCCGCCGAACAGAGCCTTCATCATCTCAGGCTGGCGTAAGGAGCCTAAGATACTCATAGGAAGGGCAGGGATCAAGTTCCCCTTCCTTGAGCGCAAGGATACACTGTTACTTAAGCAGATAAGCATCGACATCAAGACCAACGGATATGTGCCCACTCTTGATTTCATCGGAGTGGATATAGATGCGGTGGCTAAGGTCAGGGTCAAGACCGATCCCGAAGGTATCAAGATAGCCATGAAGAACTTCCTTAATATGGATGAGAAGAGCATCATGGCAGCCCTTACCGATTCACTGCAGGGTAATATGCGTGAGATCATCGGTACGGTTAAGCTTAAGGAACTCAATACCGACCGTAAGAAGTTCGGTGACGAGGTACAGGAGAAGGCTCAGAAGGACATGAATGCTCTCGGTATAGAGATCATCTCATGTAATATCCAGAAGATAGAGGATGAAAAGGGACTGATCATAGCGCTCGGTCAGGACAATATGTCCCAGATACAGAAGGATGCATCCATTGCCAAGGCTCAGGCCGACAAGGATGTGGCAATAGCCGAGGCTGAGGCTAAGAGACTTGCTAATGAGGCACAGGTAGCCGCTGAGACGGAGATCGCTTCCAAGCAGAACGAACTCAGGATCAGACAGGCCGAGCTTAAGCGTGAATCCGATATCAAGCAGGCCGAGGCCGATGCTGCTTATGAGATACAGCAGCAGGAGCAGCGTAAGACAATAGAGATCACCACGGCCAATGCCAATATCGCCAAGCAGGAGAGGGAGATCGAGCTTAAGCGTAAGGATGTAGAAGTAACCGAGCAGACCCTGGAGGCTGAGATCAAGAAGAAGGCTGAAGCAGAGAAATTTGCCAGACAGCAGAAGGCTGAGGCGGAGCTTTTCGAACGTCAGCGTAAGGCTGAGGCGGAGAAGTTCGAGCGCGAGAAGGAGGCGGAAGCCAAGAAGATACAGGCTGAAGCAGATCTCTATGCAAGGAGTCAGGAGGCTGAGGGTATCAGGGCCGTAGGTGAAGCCGAGGCTAAGGCCATCGAAGCTAAGGGTATCGCCGAAGCAGAGGCTATGGAGAAGAAGGCGGAGGCCATGAAGAAGTATGGTCAGGCTGCCATGATAGAGATGATAGTCAAGGCTCTGCCTGAGATGGCGGGTGCCATTGCAAAGCCTCTTGAGAATATCGACAAGGTGACGATAATCGACAGCGGTAACGGTGATAACGGAGTGAATACCGTAGGCTCATATGTGCCCGGCGTACTGGCACAGACAATAGAGACCGTTAAGGAAGTGACCGGTCTTGATATAGTAGATATCATGAAGGCCAATACATACGATGCGAAGGTAACAAGGAACATCAATGTGACCGGTGTATCGGATGTGGTTAAGGATGCCGGCTTAGCGATAGATAATACCGATAAGAGCTGAATAGCAAAAAATGAGTAATCCAAGGTACTTGATGAAGAGGCCATGCTTTCCATATACCATGCAAGTATGTAGATGAAGAGAGATACTGCTATACGGAGTCAGTGACACAATCTGAAAGGAGATAATGAACGGGGTGGTTCATTATCTCCTTATATAATACTGTATTATTCTATACATTAGGATATAGAGAGCATATACCGCCTTATGTTTATCATATTATAAAATTTTAGATTCCTTGATTCAAGAGATAATTGGCAGATCAAGTGTCAGACACTTACGCCAGCGAAACCCTTATATACATAAGGGACTATGATTCCCCCGATGAAATGAATTTATCCCTTTTATCCGCATGATCGCGGTGAGATGATATTAGCATAGATCAATACTAATTACAATCATCAATTTAATCTGAAGTATTAAACCTACGGTTTATTGTGTTGAATGTATAAAAGCATTATGCTCAAGAAAAGAACCGATTAAGGAAATTGACTAAAGCAAAGAAACAGTGCAAAAGAGGGATTGCGATGAAAGAAGGACTATTAAGCAAAGAAGAGATAAATGAACTGCTTGGGAAAATGGATAATCCGTGGGGAAAGGCAGAGCTTATCAGGGAAAATGAGAGTAAGAAGAAACGAGTGTTTGATGCCAGAATTGATGCTGAGGATATGATGGCCCGAATCAGAGCAGAGAGAAGGATTAAAGAAGACGATTTGCTCGATATGGAAAGAAAAATAACCGAAGCCATATACAGTCTTGAGCATAGTGTCAAATTCCTATACAACAGGGAAATCATGAGTCGTATTAAGGATGGATTGAATGTCTCTGATCTGGATAGAATTAATAAAGCGGTAGATACGGTACTAATGTTAAGAAAAAAAGCAAATTCAGAAGGAATACTCGGTCTTGATGAGGCAGCCAAGGGGCTCGATGAAAGGGCATGCCCGATGTCTGGATTTATCAAGGAGTTAGTTTTGCTAATCGCAAATGCCACGCCACCGGATGTAATAAGAGAGATGACTGTGAATATGGGATATGTGAATGGATATAAGGGTGCAGATGCCTTGATCTATTTCATATATATATACGGTGCAATGCTGATACGGTCAGACGGAATCGTATGGCAGTATCTTGTATATATACGGACATTCATTCCTATGGAATTACGAGATCAGATGAGTGAATACATAGATTCAGTGATCAACGAAGAATTGGAGAGATTAGGATGAGAGCGATATTCTTTTATGAGCTTAAGGACCGACTGGAAGAAATTACGGGCAAAAGGGTAACAGGACGCGATGATGCCTATAACGAGGAAGAGAAAAGTCTCATCGCGGCTATAGGGAGGATCAAGAGGCTAGCCAATACAGCACGCAAGAAAGGATTGCTTGAACTGGAAGAGAGTGCGGTTACAATCGGCGATACGGGTCTTGATAGGTATCTTAAGAAGCTTGTATTCTTTGTGTTGGACGGAACAGATCCGGAACTGGTTGAGGAGATAGGATATTCTCTGTACCTGTCGGGATATTACAGAGGATATGAAGGGCTTATCGCACTTATATATCTTGAAGGAGTGCTGTCGATTCAGGCGGGTGAACATCCGATGATAATAGAAGAGAAACTGTATGCGCTCGTTCCGGCGTATATAAGTGAGCTTAAGGATATCATCGGAGAGACAGAGGGAGAAAGTGATGATGAACTTCCATTCTCAAGTCATATCGATATAGATGCCCTCTGTACGACCGATTCAAGACTTATTCCATCAGATAATGGGTATCATATGGTTAGATTTGTAGAGTTTTGCCTTGAGAGACTTGATAAGAAATCAATGTCCCGCCTGTTAAGAGATATAGATAATAATGACCTTGTTATATGCATCGTAGGATTTAATGGGAATACCAGAAGGAAGGTATTCGATTGTATCTCTGAAAAACTCGGCAACATGCTTGCAGATGACATCTTCTTAATGGGTCCTGTACATGTTAATAGTATAATCGGCTCGGTAACTAAGCTTATGAATATATATATACGTCTGATCGAAAGCGGGGAGATAGTAGCGGATGATCAGGAACTGATTAGGATGATCAATTCGGTATTCGGTAAAGGGTATGGTGAGGATGAAAGTGATGTACAGAAAAATGCAAGGTATCTCCATAAGCTTGTCGATAGTTATGAAACTGTCAATAACAGAGTAGTATATATCGTATAGGGAATAGTATGTCTAAGAACTGTTATAAACTTGACGACCGGATTCTGCGGAGAACCAAATATGTATTCGTAGATACGAAGGAGCATTTCTATATAAGGTATTCGCAAAGGTATGGAATAAGATTAAGAAGGGTCCGCGAGTATGCCAAGGACGGTACGGATGTAAGACTGATATTTTGCTGTGTGCATAAAAAGGATAATCCCGCATTCCACCGAATGCTGAAGGATATACAAAACAGTGCGATACTGTGCGGATATAAGGATTATGATAGCTTTTGCAGAATGCTTCAGGCTATTGTTAATGTTGTATAAATAACGATCAGTGAATTTGTGCAAAATAACATATTGCCAACAGGATTGCTGCGAGTTATTATAATTTACTGCTTAATCGAAAGACTCACATTCTTATGACCGGTGGTACGGAAATGATCGTATGTAGAGTGTTACAGGAATACTCGAGCAGTTACGAGCAGAGAATGAAATCAGTAATCAAAGTTGTATGAGTGTACGAGGAGGCAAGTATGTTGAACATGTATACAGAGACAGTAGACCTTATAGCCACAGGTAAGCGCATAGAGACTCTGCGTAAGAGCAGGGGCTACAGCGTGGTGGAGATAGCTCAGTATATGGGCTTTACAGGTCCCCAAGCCGTCTATAAATGGCAAAAGGGGCTGTGCCTTCCGGATGTGGTGAATCTCATAGCTCTTGGCAGACTTTTTGGAGTCACTGTCGAGGATATGGTGGTAATGGATGAAGCAGGCGATGAGCCTGCTTCATCCATATATGGGATTGCCAAACAGTGGTTTGATGTTAGTATAATCTAATGGTGATAATATATGATATAATTAAATTCGGGTTACAATAAACAAAGAATTATTATCTTTTGGGAGTATTATGCAATTAAAGATCAAAACCATTCTGGATGAGCCGTTACAGCTTCCTGTGGCATATCATCATATTCAACAAGCCATCATTTATAAACTTATGGGAGATTCCAAACTGCATGATGGTGGCTATTCGTACAATAATCGTGTTTTTAAGATGTTCACATTTGGACCATTTAATGGTAACAGCAGGATTGAAGATGGAAAAATAGAATTCTGTGATTCTGTCTCTATGGAGTTTCGGTGTGCTTTGAAATCAATATCGGAGAAGATGGTTCTTAACATATCGGGCAACGGTATAATGATCGGAGAGAAGAACTACAGGGATGTAATTGTGACGAGTTCAGATAAAAAGATAGAGTCCGAAGACATCATTATAAGGATGTTATCTCCGATAACTGTGAGATATACTGCTCCTAACAGCAATAAGACTATATATTATAATCCCGGAGATGATGAATTCAGACAGGCTGTGATAAATAATTACAAAAGAAAATACAATGCATTTACGGAAGGGAACAGTGCTCCGGAGCTTCTTTTTGATGTAATAGATGTACGAAGTGAAGATAAGTACCTGACAAGATACAAGGATTTTATAATAGAGGGGTATATGGGAACTTATAGATTGAGAGGGTGTTGTGAGGCACTTGATTTCCTGTATAATGTCGGACTTGGCTCTAAGAATTCGCAGGGCTTCGGGATGTTTGATATTGTTACTTTAAGTTGAAATACAATTGACTGATTTAATACTGGCGTATGAAAAAAATCTTAATACTTACTCTGGGAACCGGTAATAATACCGTAGGAGCCCGTGGATATCTTACAACAACATATCTGCTTAATGGCAGGGAATACAAAGACACAAGTTATATTGCTGTACCGTTAATATGCGAGTATCGTCCGGATGAGATTGTTATTATCGGTACTGTTCATTCAGGGTGGAGTTCATTCTATTCTGCTTTTAAACTTAATGTGGACAATAAAAGTGTAGAAGACAATAGTGATACGAACCTGCGGATACTGTCTGAATACGAAGATTCCGATAAATACGGAAAGGATACCACATCTGATGAATTAATCGGTATAGCAGAGAGAATAACTGACATATACAGGAACAACCTAAGCTTTGGATATCTGATAGAGGAGGAATCCTTATATTCGCCTGAAATACATGTCATGCTATTGAGATATGGAATGAATGATATGGAATTAGCTGAGAATTACAGCTTGTTGGCCGGTCTTAAAGGAATACTTGATATGAATGATTCCGAGGTGGCATTTGATATAACGCATTCCTTCAGATCATTGCCGATATATAATATCTCTGTACTTAATTATATTAAAAATTGCACGACTAAGCCTCTTAGGATTGCACATGTCTACTATGGGAATCTGGAAGTTAGGAAGGAGAATAATGATGTAGCTCCTATTGTTGATCTGGTCGAACTGATTAATGTTCTTGACATGGCATCAGGGGCGCGGGAATTTGTTAATACAGGTAATGCAGTATCGCTAATATCTGGGATATCACCTGATGAAGACGGCTTAATAGAAGCACTTCGAAAGTTTACACTGGCTATTCAGTTAAATTCTTTCTTAGAGATAGATAAGACATTAGCTTCTCTGATTAAAGAGGCAGAGAACAGAGACCGTACTCGCTCCATGTATACTGAAATAAGAGAGATGATATATAGCGTTCTTCGGGTAAAGATGTTCAATTGTCCCGAGGAAGATCGTAGTCTGTCTGAGTACTATGATTCGATGTCTATCCTAGATAAGAGATTCTTGCTTTGTAACTGGTGCGTTAATCAGAATCGTCTCGGGCAGGCAATTGTTAATTGCATTGAACTGTTCAGGAGTTTGATAACTCCCTTGTATGTAGAGATCAAGAATCTTAAAAGAGTCAATACCGAGTTTGATGAAAAGTACCGTAAAGACAGCGAGAACTTCTTCAAGAGCAAAAAAATGGTATTTAAAAGTTGTGATTATGATCGCAACATATCTTCTATAAGTGAATTGATCACTCGTGTAGATAACTATAAGGGAATTCGCAATACTTTCGCACATCTGCTTATTAATGATCGGGGGCTGCCAACATCTGTTACTAAGGAAGATATCAAGGAACTGATCAATGAACTTGAACGCTTCAGAAAGACAATAGATGCAAGCAAGACCGAAATACTTAAGCTCTTTAATAAGAACAGGAATTCATTGAGTGGTGATATACAGACAGATGTCGATGACCGAATCAGATTCATTATAAGTGTAGGACGATTGCCGGTTAGATACAGCGAATTCTTCGAATCTGCCAATTCTAAGTACAGAGTATTTGCTCCGCCTGCCGAAATGCAAAAAAGCATTGAAGAGACCAAAAAACATGAGCGCAGAGGGGTGATGATAGCCGAGTATTGGAACAGGCATTTTGCCGGAGCTCTGGGAGAGATAGTTCTTATCGGCTTTGATATTACTGATCTGATAATATGCAGACAGGCGCTTGATACAGTTATGGATTCTCCTGAAGATGTAAAA
The DNA here is from genome assembly GCA_002393095.1 of Lachnospiraceae bacterium UBA3826. Classification (GTDB taxonomy): domain Bacteria; phylum Bacillota; class Clostridia; order Lachnospirales; family Lachnospiraceae; genus Colinaster. Next base: position 17,774 of record DGII01000114.1, read on the forward strand.
GTCGAGATTTATGGAGGAGATGGAGCCGGTCGGTTGAATGCATTAAGGCTTGATGAGAATACATTCAATATAATATACAGTGAGTGCAGTCAAAAAGAATGCCTCAATTATTCTCCCACAGAGTGTAAAAAGGGTGGAAGGACCTTATTCGTTAATTTTACCAACCATCCATCGGGCAGTTGGGATGAACTACAGTTAAGCGAAGCAGAAGACTATGGGGAGGTCGTTGACATACATTTTCCAGTAGTACCGGCTAATGCAAATGAGAAAACAATAAGAAAGATCAAGGAGAAATGCCTGACTGAAATCAATGAATTAGACGGTGAGATAGCGGCTGTTTTAGTGCAGGGAGAATCCTCGCTTGTGTATGGAATAGTCCATGAACTAAAAAAGGGCAGGATAAAAGTGTTGGCTGCATGTTCGGAGCGCAATGTTGTCGAAAGACTTAATGATAAAGGGGAGAGGGTTAAGGAGACAATATTCAGATTCGTCAGATACAGAGAATATAAGTGATCAGAGGGAAAGGAATGAGTAATAATGGTCGACATAGTACTTTTTGCATTAAGTATCGTAAAAGGGGAGGAGTTGACAAGGAGATTCGTTGTCAAAGACAATAATTCAACTGTGATGTACTCGGGAGATTACATCAGTGCAATGGAACCAATTATCCGCTATAAACTAAGTATGAGATCGGATAATGATACTGAATTCATTATTCTATGTTCTCAGGCGGTTCTGGATACAATTTCAAAGCTGAATATGAGTTCATATGATTACTTGATTGAACGGATAAAGACATTCACACATAATGAAGGTATTCCCGATGGAAGGATTAAGTATAAGGCAATTAATATAGACGAAGCAACGCCTGTAACCGGAATATATGAGACGGCTGAGTATATCAGATCAAAGAAGGGGAATATAGGGCATTTCTGGGTAGATACACATGGTGGATTCAGAGATATAAGCCTTATGCTTGAAGGTATATTATCGTTGCTTAAGGTATACGATATTATGCCTGATATTGTATATGGTATCAGATACAATGAAGGAAGGGAAACCGAGTTGATAGAGCAGACCGAGGCCTTCAGGATATTCGATTTCGTATCCGGTATCAATGAATTCATCAATTACGGACGAATAGATATCATTAAGGGGTACTATAAGAACACTACAAATACGGCTCTGCTCGATGTTCTGAAAGCCATGGAGACAGTGTCGGACGGAATACAGATGTGCGACCCCGAATCATATGTAAAGGGACTTAATGAGCTGGAGAAGACAATGTTCTCGGGAGATGAGTTGATTAGGACGGGAGAGCTGTTGTTTGATATCTTCCTTGAGTACATCCGTAACGATTACGGAGAACTGCTTGATTCTAAGAAGCGCACGCCACTCATGATAATCAGACGCAGTACAGCTAAGAAAATGTATCAGCAGGCGCTGACTTTTATCGAATCATTAATGCCGGAATTTTTCATTGACAATAAGCTGATATATTATAACAGGGAAAAGTATGAAAGCGTCGTAGATACTTGCAAGATCGATAATAAAAAGAATTATATGGATAATGGCCATTATATTTTTGATACGGGATGCATCAATGTGATCTATTACTTCAACAGAGAATTGACAGAGAAGATAAAATCAGGCAATAAGAATTATGCTGTAAGAGATACGGATTATCTTATATGTAAAGCCATCGAGATGGCATGTAACCCAAAGGTATTGAGGACATCCTTGCAGGGTGGACTTCCCAAAGAATTAAGGCTTAATCCGGATACAAAGATTCCACTCCTGTCATGTATCATCGATCCGGATAAGAAGAATCTGCTTGGGAAGATACTCAGATTACATAAGGCATTAAAAGGCACTAGGAATCTGGTTAATCACAGTAACGGTAATATCAGACCGCCGATGGAGGGTCTGATCAATGCGATTAACTTATATATTGAGATGTTTGCGGAATTGGGATATTAGGATTCAAGGAGAGTATGATATGACAGACAATAGAGCTGTACTTGTAATGTACGATGTCAGAGGGATACAGAATTACATTTTTAAGACATCCAAGGTTAAGGATGCTATAGGCGCTTCGGCAATTGTGGAAGATATTATAGAGAATGCGATCGCATACGCATGTAAGACCAAGGATATAAGTGATTCGGATATTGAATTAGAGTGGTGCAATACTGACGGTCCCATTGCATATACGGAGAAAGACCGTCGTGTACAGGTGTTATATATAGGCGGAGGTAATGCTTATCTTATATATGAATCAAAGGAGTTGGCGGTAGAGATAAGCCGTATAATGGCTAGATACACTATTGACAATACTTATTCGCTTCAATTGGCGGTGGCAATAACTGACAAGACTGACAGTTATAAGGATGACTACAGAAGACTGAACGAGGAGATGATACGGATTAAGGAAAGAATGGTTGTCTCTAAGCCATTGGATGCGCTTCCGATAATGGAGGTAGAGAAGAAGACCGGTTTCCCGATAACGTCAATTGAAAAGTATAAGGATTCATTGATCAAGTTAAGTACTGAGTCTGACCTTAAAAGGCGTGCAGGAAAGAGTAAGCGAAATCTTGACGGAGTGAGTGAAGTTGAACGAATACTCGATAGCTATACTACAAGGAAGGGCTCTGACAGCATGATCGCCATAGTGCATATTGACGGTAATAATATGGGAAGCAGGATACGCGGCCTTGTAGAGGGAATTGATGATTATAAGGAAGCAATAAGTCTGATGCGCACTATATCTTATAATATCAATAATTCATATAAAGCGGTATTTAACAACATGGCGGATCATTACAATAATTTGATTGATAATTCGCAGTTTGGCAAAAAAGACAATATGAATTGTTTTGTAATGAAGATACTGACAGCCGGAGATGATATTACATATGTATGTAATGCCAAGATAGCTATTGCCACAGTTGAATACTTCGTGAAGCATATCATGGAATATGGAATGCTTGGCATGAACGGAGAGAAAAAGAATAGGTTCAGTGTCTGTGCCGGAATAGCATACATTAACAGTCATTTCCCGTTCAATATTGGATATGCTGTTGCCGAGGAGTGCTGTAATGTTGCCAAGAAAAGAGCTAAAGAGAAAGGCAATCTTGTAGATGGAGAGATCGGCAATTGGTTGGACTTCCAGGTATGTAAGAATATACATACTCTTAATCTTGAACTAACACGCAACAGAGAGTATATCACACGAACAGGGGAGAAATTATATAAGCGCCCCTATTATATCAAGACCACTGACGCTTTCAAAAGGCAAGATGATAATAGAGACAGAAGAGAGGATATTGAATCCTTTAAGGAAGAAATGCGGATTGTGAACGGAGATGGCAAAAAAGGTAGCGCTGATAAAAAGGTCATAGGGCGTTCCTTTGCTAAGAGACTGCGCAATACATATCCCATTGGTGAGGCTAGGGTAGATGAATTGGCATCGTTCCTAAGATCGAGAGTAAGTAGTTTTCCGGATGATTTGTATTACACGGATCGGGATGGGAATCGGACTGCTATATATTATGATGCTCTGGAGATGATGGATTACTATGTGGATACCGAAAACTGAGAGGAGAAGTAAGGCTATGACCCAAAATTATGAACTGAGAATAGAACTACTGAGTGATCTGTGCGTATCGGATGGCGGAGTATACAACAGTATGCTGGATATTGATATATGTCATGACGAATATGGGTTCCCGTATATTCCCGCAAAAAGAATAAAAGGATGTCTAAGGGAATGCGGAATTGAACTGGCAGACTGGGATGATGATCCTAAGGATATGGAAAGAAGAGTGAATGCCTTACTCGGTAGTAAAGGCAGCTTGGATAATCATGCAAGGATCAGAATAGGTAATGCATATCCGACAGGTTATGATGAGGAGATACGAATAGTAGAAGACAGTCAGGGAAATCCCATACTTCATCCGCAGAATATCCTTAATCATTTTTCGTATATCAGAAGCCAGACGGCGATAAATTATGATTCGGGAGTAGCAGAAGAGGACTCATTAAGGACTATGAGAGTAGTCAACAAGGGGCTTGTGTTCGTGTCTCGTGTTGAGATTGAAGATGATGTTGAGGAAGAAGATGTGGAGCTTCTCGGTAGCTGCTGCGCTGCATTAAGACACATGGGGATATCAAGAACAAGAGGACTGGGGGAGGTTAAGGCAGCCTTAATCTGTTTGGAGAGTACTTCAATTGAAAAGGAGTGCAGTATTCCGCTTACGCAGGGAGCTAACATACTTAAGTATGAGATTGATATATGTGATCCGGTTATATGCAAGAGCACAACTGCGGGTGAGGAATCTACGATTGACTATATCGAAGGAAGTAAGATCCTTGGAATCATAGCTTCCGGCCTTAAGTCGACGGGTGAAGACTTTATTGACTATATAACAGACGGGAAAATGATATGTTCCAACGCATACCTGTGTATAGGCGGAAAGAGAGCCCAAGAAGTGCCGGGATATCTGTATACGGTTAAGAACAATGAGGATATCTGCATCAATAAGCTGTACGAGAATCCCGAGAGACGGAGGGAGTATTCGGATAAACAGCTTAATCAGATGAAGCATTGTTACATCGTAGATGATGGTAAGAGTATAAGAAAAGGAAGCGTAGAGACAGAGAATCGATATCACCACAGAAGACCGGAAGATAAAGCTATAGGCAGAGCGGCTTCTGTGATGGGTGATTCCGATGCGGAATTCTATCAGATGTCGTCTATATCAAGAGGTCAGACATTCGCCGGATATATCATGGGCAGTGAGCGACAGATTAAAAAAGCATATGAGATACTGTCCTCTCAGTATGAGACATATATCGGGTATTCTTCTTCAGCTGAGTACGGAAGAGTACGGATAAGAGTAACTTCTGCCGATACAGGGAAGGAGCCGGAGAAAGCATCTTCAAAGGACTTTGTAGCAGAACTTGCTGCACCTGCAATAGTGTATTCCGATAAGGCTATGGTAACGACGGAGCCTGTGAAGCTTGAAAGAGAGATATTAGCGACAATTGGCATGGATGTGGCTCATACAGGATATACTACTGAGAGTTTCCTAAGATATACAACAATTGGTGGATATAATGTGACATGGAATATGAGAAAACCCACCATCAGTACATTTGATAAGGGAACAGCTATTGCTTTTCATTTTGACAAGCCTGTAGAGATACCTGTAGGCGATGGGATATATATAGGCGAGAGAAGCACCGAAGGATATGGGGAGATAAGGATCAAGCCGTATGTCCCAAGTGATGAAGCGTATTCTGTAGGATGCGATTCCAACGGGGATATGAAAGGGGTAATAAAACTTGATATCGAAGGGAATGCGTTCCTTACAAAGCTATGTGAAGAGTCAATGCGCGAGTATATACAGAAAAAAGCAGTATTGGATGCGAATAAATACTTCTCAGAGATCAAAGATTACATGAAGGCGACTATAAGCAATATGATCTTGCTTCTCAATGAATGCTCTACTATGGAGGAAGTAAATGAAGGAATAGAGAAGAGATTCGGTGGTAAAAAGTCCGAGGTTAAGATAGAGAAGTATAGTTATGCCAAAGAATTAATCTCAAATACCATTAATAATACTGACGGGATAGACAGAAGCTTTGCCGAAGAAAACGAGATTACGGGATTCAATGCAGACAGTAACTATATTAGAATGACATACTTAAGAACATATCTGATTCATGCAAAATATAAACTCAGAAGGGAGGGAAAAGCGTGAGGATACATCAGATCATTAGAAGAACATATTATTCCGTTAAGATCGTCACAGAGTCACCCTTAAGCATCTCTAACGGTGAGAGTGATAATACGGATTCGGATGTACTGACCAATGGCTCAGGAGAATTCTTCGTACCGGGTACATCTCTTGCAGGTGCATTTCGCAATTATATAGGGATATCAAAGGATACGGATTGTATATACGGTTATTCCTCGGGCGAAAATGGAAGAATGAGCTCTATGATTATATCGGATATGTACTTTGATAATGATAAGAAGCTCGTAAGATCAGTCCGTGACGGAGTAGCTCTTACAGATGAAAAGAATGTGGATAATAAATTCGATATGGAGATAATAGAGCCGGGTATAACAGGAATGATCCGACTTGAGGTGATACAGAGAGATGGTGATAGCTATGATCATGAAGGCTCCATACTTAGGTTGATTAATGGAATCCAGTCCGGCGAAATTCGACTGGGAGCCAATAAGAACAGAGGATTTGGAAGATTACGCATATTGGGGGTATCTGAGAAGACATTCGATAAAGAGAGCAGGAATGAATGGATTAAGGAGTGTAAAAGCGGGATACATAATAGTTCCTCCGACGACTATATGACTTATGATGAATGGATAAAGGGTAAGGAACAGACAGATGGAATGTATGTGACGGCTGCCAGATCGCTTGTGTTGCGCGGAGGAATAAGTATAAGGCGATATTCAGCCAAGCCCGGTAAGGCTGACTATGAGCACATTACAAGTAACGGTCGTCCTGTAGTACCCGGTACAAGCTGGAATGGGGCTATCAGGGCGGACGCCAAGATGATCCTGTCAAGACTTGGATGTAGTGAGAATAAGGTGCAGCAGCTTATTAAGCAGTGGTTCGGATTCGTAGATATAAGGACAGATAATTCAATACTGGATATAGACAGTGAGAAAGCCAGACAATCAATGATAGTCATATCGGAAAGTATCATAGAAGGCGCAAGACCACTGCCGATTAAAAGGAACAAGATAAGCAGATTCTCTTCAGGAACAGCAGATGGGGCATTGTATTCAGAGATAGCATACTATGACGGTACTACTACCTTACAATACATGATCAAGAAGGATAACGAAAGAAGCTATAAGGCACTCATCGGTCTTATGGAAATTGTATCAGGTGATATAGCTAAGGGATATGTATCGATAGGCGGACTTGCAGGAGTAGGAAGAGGCTTATTCTCAGAAGATACACATAGCCGGATAATATATAGCGAGGAAGTAGATGTAAGTGAATGTATGACTGAATTATACAATATAGTGAGGGATTGAATATGACTGTAAGAGATATGAGAAGAATCAATGAGGCTCCGAATCAGGGCACATATCTAATATATACAAGGAAGAGGGTTCTCTTCGGAAAGTATACATCGATAGAAGAGGCGATAGGTGAAGCCGATAAGGATGAGATACTTGAAGTTCATCTTTTTGACAATGCATCTGAGTATCGTGCCATTACATCCGAAAGTAAGCGTCATGCTGAGGGCGTAGTTGAATATATAGCTGATTTTGCAGATGAGAGGGATTCAGTATACAGAGAGAATTGTATGCTGGAAAATGGTGGGAATATTACCGTATTAAATCATATAACATATGATAAAGATAACGGTATGGCAGTAATTGACGACTATAGATTGATAGGGGGCATATATGAGTGAGAAGTTCATTAATCCATATAATTTCATACCAATAAGTAAAGAAGCACCCCAAAGGGGCAAGGTGGAAAGAGGCGGTTATTCAGGTGTGATCAGTTATTCGCTCTTGACCAAGACACCGCTTTTCATCCCCAATACAAGTAATGACGATGCCTTCCGTATGGGTGTTGCTGATCATAAATCCTATGATTTCTTTTCATACAATGACTTAAGCAACGAAGATACTTCGGTTGAGGATTCATACTATGAACCGGTCATCCCCGGAAGCGAGATAAGGGGAATGATAAGGAGTAACTATGAGATACTTACCAATTCCTGTCTGTCTGCCGTGGAAGATGATATGGTCCTCAGTAAAAGAACTAATGAGACCTTCAAGCCGGGACTTCTTAAGAAGGTGGATAATGAAAAATATGAATTACATGCCGCAGATGACTGCCTGATGCGAACAAAGGGTGCCAACAGCCTTGAAGACGACTGGAAAAGTGATTCAGAACACTACAGCAGGAAGTGCTATGTACAGGATAGCTTAAAGGAAGGGGAGAAGGTCTACTTCGATTATGTGAAGAGAGAGAGCAGAGGTAACAATGGAGTACTGATCAAGTCCAAGGCATTAGCTATGAATGTAACAAAGGAGCATATAAAAGGAAAGACATGCGGTTATGTAATAAAGGGTGAAGATGGACCCGAGGCGAAGAAAAAGGGTACTAATATCACAGAAAAGAATCAGAAGCATTGCTGTCATATATTTGTGTTACAGAAAATGATCATTAAAAGCGGGCTTAAGCTTAATATATTAGAAAACGTACTAAAGGCATATAAGGATAACGGTACGCATCTATACTCAGAGTATAATACACAACTGGATAAATTCATGAAGAGCACTAACAGTGAAGAGTATTTTCCTGTGTATTACAGTTTTGCCGGTGATAATAAAGAGTATGTCATGCTTTCTCCCGCATGTATAACAAGAGAGGTATATAAGGCGAAGCTTGGTGAACTCCTTAAGGAGCATAATACATGTGCTGATAAGAAGTCAGTATGCCCTGCATGCGCGTTATTTGGTATGCTATATAAGGGAAATAATCATAATAAGGCGTGGCAGCTTACTTCAAGACTGCGTTTCGCGGATATGTATCTGGGAGAAGAACACAGAAAAAACTTCAAATTAGAGCCGCAATCGGTATATATGAAGAAAAGGACACTTCCGGAACTTTCAAGCCCTAAACTCAACAATACGGAGTTCTATCTTAGCAGACCTGATGATGCATGGTTCTGGACATATGACTATTATGTAGATAAGCAAGGGAAAGTACACTTTGAGTCGCCTAAACTGAATGGGCGTAAATTCTATTGGCATAATATGTCTCCTGATACAGTGGAGTGTAATGCATCGAATCTAAATGTAACTGTCAGACCGATAAGAGAAGGGATAATATTTCGAGGAAAACTGTATTTTGACAATGTGACCAAGGAGGAGTTAGATGGTATTATCTATACCCTTGAATGCGGTGACGCAGAATCCATAGATACTAAGCGACATGGCTATAAGTTAGGGCATGCCAAGCCGCTTGGATATGGTAGCGTAGCAATAACGGTAGATTCTGTTAGACTGAGAGACTATTCGTTGGACGATGGGAATAGAACTATATGTATACAGGATAAGGACTATGTAGATTATGGTATCCCGGGTTTTGCCGAAGATATAGTGAGGGATTACGCTATTATGACGGATTTTGATGCGGTAAATGGTGAGAATATCGCATATCCGATTCCCGATACGCCTGAATCTGATGGTAGTCGTCCGGTATATAAGTGGTTCGTAGAGAATCATAAGGGATATGATCATAAAAGGAACAGGAATATAGGAATGCCAAATTCTCGAAACCAGATGGTATATGTGGAGTATATGGCGGCAATGGAACCGAGGTTACGATCAACAGGATATAATCCTTCTGATAGTACGAGTCGTGTGACAGGACCACGGACTGAAAGGAGAATAAGCAACTATAGTGATGGTACATCACAAAAAAATAAGTCTAATAATAAGGCATGCAAAGTACGGATCACTAATTATAATGAAAATAGGACAGTAGCATATTTCCGAACCGAAGACAATGTAAGAGGAAGCCTCTATTTTAAAGATGTTTGCGGTGCAAAATATGGAAAAATAGATGAAGCATTACCTCTTGGGTTAGAAGTGCAAGTTGAACGTCTGGGGAAAAATGCCGATGGATATGTTAAGTGGAAAATAATAAGTAATGATAACAATTGATAGTGTGTTCTCTAAAAAGAATATCAATGCAGCTATTATGCATTTTTCTAATGGTAATAAACAAAAAGGATTATTAGAAGTGTTTGTAATACTTGCTTATGATGTTAATCAAAAAAGAGTCGGTAAATTGAAGAGGCTTAAAGAGGAAATCAAGAGAACCATAGATGTGGAAAATGATTCTATTTGTATTTATACTATGTTGTCATTGCAGAATATGGGAAAAGAACAAATAGGAATAACAGAGGATCATTCGGCAATTATATAAAAAGTCGGTCGACTTATAATACATGATATGTTGATTAAATGTAATACAGTAAATATCTGCTTTTTATGATATACTGAATAGGAGAGATAGACTGACTATTTGTGAAAATAAGTGCATAGAAAATTACGGTTGTGTATACTTTACTGAGAAAAACGCTAGGGTAATGTACCTATAAGGAATTGACACACGTTACTAACGTTATTTACAGAAGGCTCTACGGATATGGATGGTAATGTACCTATAAGGAATTGAC
>DGII01000072.1 GCA_002393095.1 Lachnospiraceae bacterium UBA3826
AGGCAAGGCAATCAGCAGTCTGGTGGACATTATAAAAAGTGATGATATGTGAATTCGGTTGCACAAAAACGCAGTCGAATCATGCGGATAAGTATGCGGATGAAATTCGATATATTTGCCAAAGCAGGAGAATCCTTGACATCGTCTGTTCTAAAATATAAGATAAAGCCTGTATCACTGATAATATAAGGGAGAATAGTGTAAAAAATATGAGTGAGAAGAGAAGTACCTTCGGTACAAGAATGGGATTCATACTGGTAAGTGCTGGCTGTGCCATAGGAATAGGCAATGTATGGAAGTTCCCCTTTGTTGCCGGAGCCAACGGCGGAGCGGTATTCGTACTGTTCTATCTGATATTCCTTATCCTTATGGGTATTCCGGTCATGACGATGGAATTCGCTATCGGCCGTGCAGGAAGGGCAAGTGCTTTTGAAGCATATAAGAAGCTTGAGAAGCCCGGCTCAAAATGGCATATTCATGGATGGCTATGCTATGGCGGAAGCTTCCTGCTTATGATGTACTATACGACCGTGGCAGGGTGGATGCTTGATTATTTCTTCAAGTTCGCTACAGGAAGCTTCGACAATGCTACTACGGAGTCTGTGGGAGGAGTATTCACCGCTATGCTTGGCAACCCTGTAGAGATGGGTATCTTCATGGTCATTACCGTGGTGTGCGGCTTCGCGGTATTAAGCTTCGGAGTGCAGAAGGGTCTTGAGAGGGTCAATAAGGCCATGATGACAGGTCTTCTGTTCCTTATAGTAATTCTGGCGGTTCATTCCCTTACGTTAAGTGGTGTGGCAGAAGGCATGAGCTTCTATCTTCTTCCCGACTGGAACAGAGTTATGGAGGTGGGACTTGGTAAGGTTATAACATCTGCCATGAGTCAGGCCTTCTTCACATTAAGCCTTGGCGTGGGTTCACTGGAGATATTCGGAAGCTATATGTCCAAGGAGGATGGTATCACAGGTGAAGCTGTAAGGATCTGTGCTCTTGATACATTCGTAGCCATAATATCCGGCGTTATCATTTTTCCGGCATGCTTTAGCTATAATGTGGAGCCGGATCAGGGACCGTCGCTCATATTCATTACGCTTCCTCAGGTGTTCATGAATATGCGTGGTGGTCGCATATGGGGTACATTATTCTTCGTCTTCATGACTTTTGCAAGCTTCTCCACCGTTACGGCGGTATTCGAGAACCTTGTGGCATTCCCTATGGATAATCTTAAATGGAGCCGCAGGAAGTCAGTCCTTGTGAATATGATAGCAATGCTTATCGCAAGTATGCCTTGTGTTCTGGGCTACAATATCTTAAGCGGAGTGCATCTGATTGGAGGAAGAGACATACTGGATTCGGAGGACTTTGTGGTAAGTAACCTTCTGCTGCCCATAGGAGCACTTATAATGGTATTGTTCTGTGCGACGAGGTTTGGATGGGGCTTCGACAGATATCTTGAAGAGGTCAATACCGGCAAGGGTATGGATATGAGCAGAAGGCTTAAGCCTTATCTTCAGTTCGTGCTTCCGGTTCTTATATTTGTATTGATTGTGATCGGGCTTATAGGATAGATGATTTATTATGAAAAAACTGATAGGGAATCGGGATTTCTATGTCAAAGTGTTTGCTATAGCCTTCCCGATCATGGTTCAGAACGGTATAAGCAATTTCGTAGGATTGCTTGATAATATAATGATAGGCAGAATAGGAACAGAGCAGATGAGTGGCGTATCTATAGTCAATCAGCTTATGTTCGTATTCATACTGTGTATGTTCGGAGTAGTATCCGGTGCAGGGATTCTTGGCGCTCAGTACTATGGTCAGAAGAATATGAACGGAGTCAGGGATGTGCTTCGTATCAAGCTTATCATGACTGCTTTTACGCTGGTTCTTGCAGTGGTCATATTCTTAACCTTTGATAAGCCCCTCATATCCCTGTATCTTCACGAGGGCTCCGAATCGGGTGACCTTACGGCCACACTCGGATACGGTATAAGCTATCTTAAGGTTATGCTCATAGGCCTGCCGCCAATGGCTATAGAGATGAGCTATTCATCTACCTTAAGAGAATCGGGTGAGACAAGAGTACCTATGCGGTCCTCGATCCTGGCGGTTTTGGTCAATCTGATACTTAACTACATACTGATATTCGGTAAGCTTGGCGCCCCGGCTCTCGGAGTGGTTGGAGCGGCCATTGCGACCGTAGTATCCAGATATGTTCAGATGATATATGTCATTATATGGTCTCATGTCAATGACTTAAGAGCACCTTATATCAAGGGCTTATACAGGCATTTTGGAGTATCGGGCAGTATGCTTGCCAAGGTGATAGTATTAGCGCTTCCTCTTATGCTTAATGAGACCCTGTGGTCTGCGGGAACGGCAGCAGTCAATACCTGTTTGGCATACAGGGGATTGTCAGTGGTTGCAGCCACCAATATCCAGTCCACCATATACAATATCTTCAACATAATGTACATAGCCATGGGTGATGCCATAGCTATCATAGTCGGACAGCAGCTTGGAGCAGGAGAGATAGATGAGGCCAAAGACACTTCGGCTAAGATCATTGCCATGGCAGTAGCATTCGCTACGCTTGGCGGATTGCTGATGATAGGGGTATCGAATCTGTTCCCGCTTGTGTACAATACCACGGACGAGGTCAGGGACATAGCCGGAGCCCTTATACGTATCACGGGGTGTTTTATGCCCATACATGCCTTTTTGCATGCGGTGTATTTCTCTATCAGGAGCGGTGGCAAGACTGTGGTTACTTTCCTGTTCGATAGCGTATATCTGTGGATCATATCATTTCCTTTTGCATATGCTCTGGCGCACTATACGGGAATAGATATCAAGCCCATGTTCGTTTTATGCCAGTCAATAGATCTGGTTAAGGTTATAGTAGGATTCTTCATTTACAGATCGGGCATCTGGGCGAAGAATATAACAGACGGTATTTCGGATTGATGACAGGGTAGTGTTATAGAAGGGGGAGAGGATGATCCTTACAGTTTTTCCTGTACTTTATCTTATATTTACTTTCTTCGGTGCAAGATTTGCCGGTAAGGGTGAGTTCTCGAAGGATTATATCAGCAGGGATCAGTCTAAGCTTATACAGGCATCTGCATGTGTCGGGATAGTGCTTCATCATCTGACCCAGCAGATCACAGGCTACGGCGTTGTGAATAAGGGACCGATCACTATATTTAATCATATCGGTTTTCTTTTTACGGCGCTTTTTTTCTTCTTTTCAGGCTATGGTCTTATCGTAAGCTATAATACCAAGCCGGATTACTTAAGGGGCTTCCTTGGGAAGAGACTTCCGACTGTGCTTATCCCCTTCTGGGTTATCAATCTTCTGGGTGTTGTTCTGTGTGGAGTAATCCTTGGCAAACACTATACGACCGGTGAGGTCATAAGTGATATAACAGGCCTTACACTTGTTAATAGCAATGGGTGGTTCATCATAGAGATAGTAATACTGTATCTTGCCTTCTATGTTTTCTTCGATCTGATAAAGAATAAAGATGTGGCACTTACCCTCCTGTGTATGTTCACGATTCTTATCATCATATACAGCTTCTTTCAGGGTCATGA
>DGII01000078.1:0-18392 GCA_002393095.1 Lachnospiraceae bacterium UBA3826
GCTATGGGGACGGGGTTCCCGGTCCGTTATACCACTTTTACCTCAATTTAACTGAAAGTTAATCGTTCACTGTTTCCATTATAACACAAGAGGCAACGTGATTGTCACGTTGCCTATAGCTATGAAAAACAATATATAAAAGTAATGCAACTCAAATATAATATTCATCAATAAGTAGTAATCTATTTTGATTCATAATCTTTCTTTAATATAGAGAATACTCTTCTTGAAGCTTCATTTTCTGTGCGACAATCGATCTCGATTCTATGAAAGTTGATTTAATGTTACCTAATCTGTGCTTATTCTCCCAAAATTATCTTTCCCTTTTTAGCCTTAGCTTTAAGCCTTGCAATATGATACTATAACAAAAATTGCTTTTTTCTTATCATCTTGTATACAATCTCATCATCCCTTATAATTAGTGTATAACAAAACTATGGGGTTCATACCATACATTAATGGTACTAAATGGAGGTTACAATGGCTAAAACACTTAAGGACATTCAGAAATTCATTAAGGATGAGGGTATCTTAATGGTTGATTTCAAGCTGACCGATATAGACGGCCGCTGGAGACACTTAAGCATTCCTGCAGAGAGACTTACCGAGAGTACGATGGAGCACGGAATAGGCTTCGATGGCAGTAATTACGGCTATGCGCCTGTGGAGAACAGCGACATGGTGTTCATCCCCGTACTTGAATCCGCTGTGATAGACAGGTATGCAGATGTTCCTACTTTATCCATGATAGGCGATGTAAGAGTCATTGATCTGCCGAAGAACAGACCCTTTGACCAGTATCCGAGGAATGTAGCCATCCGTGCACTTGAATATATGAAAGAGCTCGGTGTGGCGGATAGGATGGTCATAGGACCGGAGTATGAGTTCTATCTCTTTGATGAAGTCAGATACAATACCGACTACTATAATATGTTCACCAATATATATACCAATCAGGCTGCTTACGCATCGGGCAGTCCCGATAATAATAACGGCTATCAGGTGCTTCCGGGAGCAGGATATCATAATACTCTTCCCACTGATATCCGTAATGATATAAGGAGCAGAATGTGCCTTGTCATGAAGGAATGGGGAGTGGATGTGAAGTATCATCATCCGGAGGTCGGTGGAAGCGGACAGATGGAGATAGAGGTGGAGCTTGGAGATATGCTTAAGCTTGCTGATGATACGATGTCTGCCAAGTATGTCATCAAGAACGAGGCCGCAGCGGAAGGGATCACTGCCACATTCATGCCCAAGCCCCTCGCATCCGAGGCAGGAAGCGGTATGCATGTGCACATGCTCTTATTCAAGGACGGTAAGCCCGTATTCTATGATAAGAAGGGTTATGCACAGCTTAGCAAGGAAGCGCACTATTTCATGGGCGGGCTGCTCACACATGCGAGCTCGTTATGTGCGATCACCAATCCCTCGACCAATTCATATAAGAGGCTTGTGCCGGGCTTCGAAGCACCTGTTACAATCGGATACGCCATGAGCAACAGAAGTGCGGTTATCCGTATACCTGCCTATGCCAAGACTCCGGAGACCAAGAGATTCGAGCTTCGCAATCCGGATGCCACCTGTAATCCATATTATGCGTATGCTGCCATCCTCATGGCAGGTCTTGACGGTATCAGGAATAAGATCGATCCTCACAAGAAGGGCTGGGGACCTTATGATTTCAATCTCTATACATTATCGGACGAAGAGAAGGCCAAGCTCACCGGTCTGCCGGCATCCTTGGACGAAGCGCTGGATGCCCTTAAGGATGATCATGAATATCTGACTGTGGGCGGTGTGTTCCCCGAAAGGCTACTGGATCAGTTGATCGCCAGAGAAAGGGCTTCTTCAGCTAAGGTATCCAAGCTTCCTCATCCGATGGAATTTGCGATGTATTACGATCTGTAAGAGCCTAAAGAGTCACACAAGACGATGATTTATATGAAATGCTCCCCGTGTATAACAGAACACGGGGAGTTTTCGTATGTCTCATGAATGCTTAAGCTCAGGATTTATGCGGTTTTTTACCTGATCATCCTGTCCTGTCGTATAGCAGAATGAATACTTTTTTAATTATTTTGTAAAATATACTTGATAATATTCTACTGATGGATTATTATAGGCTCATGAAAGGGAAGACGTCACCTTTTACATGGTAGAAACTTGGTAGAAAATAACAGGTCATAGAGAAGGGAGATAAAATGAACGCTCAGGGTTTTGGATTTATAGTTGGAATAATAGTAGGGATCATATTGGTGGTGATACTCTTTAAGTACGCCAATACCAATAATAAGATCAGGACAGAGTATGATGAGAGGCAGGAGAAGGTAAGAGGCAGGGGCTATATGTATGCATTCTATACGGCTCTCATAGTTCAGGCCATAATGGTGCTTGCATCCATATGTAAGATAGAGATACCCGTCGAAGATTACATTCTTCACTTCGCAGGAATACTCTTCGGCTGCCTCACACTCGGAATATACTGCACATGGAACAATGTATACTGGGGTCTTAATAACGACCATCGCAGATACGGCCTTGTATTCGCTATAGCTATCATCATCAATATCATAGCCATAGTCGGACCCGCAATCAGTGGTATGCTCTTTGAAGAAAATGGGAAAATAGGTCTTCCTGCACTTAATATCATGGTAATATTCATGCTGTCCGTATACGGGATCGTATATCTTGTCAGGAAAGCCATTGATGCTAAGAAAGGTACGGAAGAGGAGGACTGATCATGAAGAATCTTAAGCTTAAAGCCGCCCGTGCCGGCAAAGACTTATCGCAGGATGATCTCGCCAAGCTCTGTGATGTATCGAGGCAGACCATCAGCTCAATAGAGAAGGGTGATTATAATCCCACCATTAATCTGTGTATCAAGATATGCAAAGCACTGGATAAGACCCTGGATGAATTATTCTGGGAATAAAAGGATATTATGCTTTATCAACTATCGAAGCATCATAGTCCCTGCCCTTGGTAATCTTAAGCATTCGCTTCATATAAGCGAATGCTTCATCCTTGCCTTCATCACGCATCTTAATAAGGGCAGCTTCGAGTACTGCTCTTGTATCCTCATCAATAGTGATGTGTCCGGCACCCTTGGCATAATAATTCCACGGGTCGGCCTGAGTATATTTATCCCCGTTATAGGCTACACAGGCAGCATACCTGTCCGCCACCATCTCAGCCACATACTTAAGAGGCATCCTGCATCCCACAAGTGTAGCCTCTCCGCCGGACATATAGTCGATCCAGTATTCAAAGTGATGCTTATTGCGTCCCTTATGGTGAAGCCAGCTTGTGGATACCCCTGTAAGTACACGACTCGTAGCGTTAGGCGAAAAGGTTCCCGAATAATACTTTACGCTGGGTATGAATTCAGTCGGGGAGAATTTGCTCATATCATGCATTATCCCCTGTGCATACAGTCCCATCTTAAAGCAGCCCTCTCCCACATATCTTTTATGAGTAAAGACTGTTCCCAGATGCCCGAACAGTCTTTTTATAAAGCTCATATCCTTATATGCGTAGTAATTCCTGTCTGTATTATAATTCGTATCTATTGACATATTAATCCACCATACCGAGCACATTGTGCGAGGCTCGCGAGGCGAATTTCAGATTCGCCGATGCGATAAGGCGATTTGGGCTGAGAGTTGAGATCAACTCTCTTGCACAACATCGCTGTGTGAAAAATATGATATCGATCATATTTTTCACACTAATCCACCATACCGAGCACATTGTGCGAGGCTCGCGAGGCGAATTTCAGATTCGCCGATGCGATATTACCCTTACCATATACATGATCACAAGAGACGTTATTACACACAGTACGAAAGTGATGACTATGGCAATACGATAATCAATCTGTCCGAAGGCTGCTGCGACCCATCTGTATATTCCCCAATGAAGACAGTATATCGGCAGACTTAAGCTTCCGAGGAATTCAAGCGGTCTCCATGTGATCTTAGTCGTGTATGATACCCCGCTTAAGGCAAAGGACAGCGATACTGCAATAATATAGAGACTTATAAGCTCCTCATATCCATGCACTCCCCTTACCGCATTGCCAAGGAATATGACAAGCGTAAGCAATTCAAGTACTGTAGCGGCAACCGGCCTTGAGGTCAATGCCTTATTATCCGCGATCGCCTTCGACGCATAATATATTCCGGCACCCATTAACAGGCTCGAAAAGCCTCTGATGGCGGCACTGCTTATAGGTCCCACAAAATCCTGCCAAGGAAGAACTCCTCCGAATCTCACGACCATCCAGCCCTGAAGCATGGGAGGTATGAACCATACAAGATAGTTCCTGAATACATCCTTACACCTGATACAGATATACATCACAACGGGAAGTACTATCAGAAGCGCCGACAGATACCACATCGGCGCATTGCGATATACAATCGGATCTAACGGCCCCATCATCCCTGTAAGCGGCAGAAGCGTAAGCTCCAAGAGCATACACCTTAGTCTGTCGGCCATATCAGCGAAATCTGTCGCCTTGCCCGTCAACCCCATTATCACAAGCTCAAGTATGTATATAATGACCGTTCCGAAAGCCATGTAGGGCATGGTCTTGATCAGCTTCTTAAGCGTATACCCCATACTGTATCTCATGGGATTCTTCACAGTCGCCTGCATATTGCTTATATGGCGGATCGCATAGTAGCCTGTAAGCATAAAAAAGGCATCCGCAGCCAGACCTCCCGACGGAAGAAGTGTGAGCTCTCCCCTTGTCACATGTCCCGAATGATGTATGAAGATCATCATGCAAAGCAGAAACCTTATCAGATCTATATAACGGTTTCTTGAAGTGCTTCCCTTATCGTTCATTAGCCTCTGTCTTAACCCTTACTCTCTCTATCCTCTATCTCTTACCTGTCTCATATGTCGCCGGATCATTATCCATTATATCATGGTGCTTCTTCTTGATCTCATACATGATGGAGTCCCCGTCATTGATCAATTCATCGGCAGACTTCGATCCGTCCGTGTAAGCCTTCCCTATGCTTATAGTCACATACGGTCCTCCCGGACGGCACAGATTACGCACTGCCTGCTCCAGCCTGTGATTCTTAACATCTATCTCCGTACTGTTCACCGTTCCTTCCAGAAGAGCTGCATATTCATCTCCTCCCAGTCTTGCGGCAACAGCTTCCGGATATATCTCACGGATAAGATCGGCTGTACGCTTAAGAATATCATCACCCCTTGCGTGTGAATATGTGTCGTTGATCCTCTTAAAATTATCCAGATCCATATACAGAAGAGTCATTGGTGAATTGATATTCTTCTCCAGATACCGGTAGAAGTATCTCCTGTTGTACAATCCCGTCAGAACATCCGTATTGGCAGCCGTTAGTATGGATTCCTCATACATACGCTGATAGGTGACATCCTGCATCATACAGAAGTACCCCGATACATTGCCCATAAAGTCCGTAATTGCCTGCTCATAGATACAGAAGGACCAGTTCTTGTCCTCATTGGCATATATGAATTCCTGCCTGGAGGATCTCTTATCCTCTGATTCTGTCTGCTCACCCACAGGATTCAGGTTGGCTGATATCCAATCTCTGTAATCAAACTGCTCACTCTGATGGATACCGGTCAGCTCCTTAAGAGACGTATTCATGCGGACTGTCTTCCAATCCTTGGAGAGTACGACCATAGGGAAGGGAATATTCTCTATGAGCATAGACATCTCGATACCCATATTGTTAAGGCCGGTCACATCATGTCCTATTCCACAGGTACCAAGCACATTCCCCAGGCTGTCATACAGCGGTGCCTTATAGGTCGTGAACTGCTTCATATCACCGCCTGTCTGTACCAGCTCTTCAAAGATTCCCTTTTTACCGGTGGATATGATCGCCTCTTCACTCCTCCGGCATGCAAAATCCGAGGATTCATATTCTTCTCTGGATATGTTCCATATCTCGGGATGCTCCTTATAGAGACAATCTCTGACATCCTTATTCACTATCTTGCCGAACATTTCGTTAAGTACGACATGACGGCCCATCTCGTCCTTAACCCATACCATATCAGGCGAGCTGTCGATTATGGACTGCATCAGATATTGATATAACCACGCTCTGTAGCGCGTTATCACACCCTCCACAATATGGGTGATTCCCTTATACAACACAAGCTTAGGCATATCAACGGACAGGATATTGTCTATCCTTTTCTGTTCGTTCTCATCCAGATCCTTGCAGTTACCGATGTATAATGTGTTAAAACCTTCATAAGACGTGAACTCCGTCAGCAGAAAGGTATCATCGCTTATAAGCAGTCCCCGCGTTCCTTTCTCAAATTCCGGTCTGCCCTCATAGAGAACAAGGATATACTCATCCTTAACCGCGTCATTTTTCCCTTCATTCTCCCTGTTCTTGTCTTCAATGACAGCCTTAATAACTTCCCTGTGCTTTAGAATGCTGTCAACATATACATAAAGCCTGATACCGATCATAATACTATACCCAAAACCCTTAATTCCTTCTACAACCTGCTTAATTCCGAAAACGAAATCATAGTGATAATATATTTTATCACAAATATCAATTTTATGGAATTATATCAAGGTATCCAGTTTCTTGTTATGTCAACCACTTTTCCTTTATCTACCCTTACGGTGGTTGATATATAGTCGAAAGAATCCGAAGCACCATCCAGCCCGTCCAGATAATCCTGTAATCCCTCGTATGTAGCCGTCACAGGCGATGCAACATCCTTATAGCTGTCGCTTATCGTCAGCTCCTCACTTATGGGAAGAGTACTTCTGCCAAGCTCGGTATATGTAGGATAGTTGTCCATAGACCTTGCCTTGTAAGTGCCTCCTCCCGCAGATGTAAGCTCGGCTCCACCCTGCTCAAATCCGCCATTGACTATCAGATCCCCATTCACATCCTGTATGGATTCCACCACTATCTCACTGCCGCCTATCTTAAGAGTATCTCCTATCTGCATAAGCCCGATCTCCACAGCATCGAACAGCTCCTCCGTATATGCCGTGAAAGTAAGAGTTCCTGCCTCCGTATTAAAATCCTTCACATTAAAGAGGGCATTGACCGTACAATCGGGAACCGATACGGTATCATATTCCATTCCAAGCGGCTCTATATATGAGCTGTGCAGATCCTCCTCCGGTACATTCTGTTCCTGCGAATTCTCCTTCTCTTCGGCTTTACCGAGTATCTTCATGGCTCCGTCGATTTCTTCATCCTGAGCACTTTCCGAGAAGCATGCCGTAAGAGTAAGGCTTGCCAAAAGCGCTGTCACTGCTGTCTTAAGTATTCCAATATTTCTCTTCTTCATGATGTGTATTCCCGTAGACCTTTCTGTGTCTTATATTGCTGACAGAACTATCATATGTCAAATTCATCTTAATCGCAAGTAAGAGGGTTATGTATAAAAAAATTTTCTTAATCATTGATTATTGTTTTTTCAATGAATATACTTAAGATATAGGATTATAATGCAAGATTAAGTGAGGTATGGTATGCGACTTGGTAAAACAGGGATAACTACGATTCAGAATGCATTCGGTGCGCTTCCGATCCAAAGGGTAAGCGATGATGAGGCAGTTAATATACTGCGCAGGGCTTATGACGGTGGTATGACTTATTATGATACCGCAAGATATTACAGTGACAGTGAGCATAAGCTGGGGCTTGCCTTTAAGGGTATGAGAGATAAGCTTTTTATCGCCACCAAGACAGGTTCAGTGACGGCAGAAGGCTTTTGGAAGGATCTTGAGACTTCTCTTAAGGAGCTGCAGACGGATTATATAGATGTATATCAGTTCCACAATCCCGCTTTCTGTCCCAGACCCGGTGATGAAAGCGGTATATATGATGCCATGCTTAAGGCTAGGGAGCAGGGTAAGGTACGTCATATCGGTATCACCAATCACAGGCTGGCCATAGCCAGGGAAGCAATAGAAAGCGGACTCTATGAGACACTTCAGTTCCCCTTCTCCTATCTGGCAGGTCCCAAGGATATAGAGCTTGTGAATATGTGTAAGGAAGCTGACATGGGCTTTATAGCCATGAAAGCACTCTCCGGTGGTCTGATAACGAATTCGAAGGCTGCGTATGCCTATATAGCACAATATGACAATGTGCTTCCCATATGGGGCATCCAGAGAGTATCAGAGCTTGATGAATGGCTGTCATACATAGATAATCCGCCGGCAATGACAGATGATGTCAAGGCAGTAATAGATGCTGATGTATCGGAGCTTTCCGGTGAATTCTGCCGCGGCTGCGGATACTGTATGCCCTGTCCCGTAGGAATAGAGATCAATACCTGTGCGAGAATGTCCCTGATGCTTCGTCGTGCACCATCCTCCGCATGGCTTAACGAGACTTGGCAGAATAATATGGCACAGATTGAGAACTGCCTGCACTGCAACAGTTGTAAGAGCAAGTGCCCCTACGGATTGGACACCCCTTCACTTTTACAGAAGAATCTTAAAGATTACAAGAGAGTGCTTGCAGGGGAAGTGCAGGTATAGGGTATAATAGAGGTATCAAATCCATGAAAAAACGCATTCTTGAATACAGACAGAGAATAGATTATTATCTGTCGGGACAGAGAGAAGTCGGTGACTGGAATAAGCTGCTTGAAGAGCATCTTATCCAGATCGGATTCTTCCAGCATGAGAGACTTATCCATCTGTTGGTGACACTTACTTTCGCATTGCTTACCATCGGGTCGGTATTCGTTATTATAATGACCTGTTACTATCCGTTAGCGTTACTTACGCTGTTACTGATGGTACTGCTCATACCTTACATTGCACATTATTATCTGCTTGAAAATGAGACGCAGAAGATGTATAAGCAATATGATGAGATATTAAAGAGGATAGAAGAAAAGGAGAGAGAAAATGGCTAAGGTATTGATTTTTTTCGCTGAAGGATTTGAAGAGATCGAAGGATTGACTGTTGTAGACCTCTTAAGACGGGCAGGTATAGATATAACGACAGTATCCATCACGGATAAGAATGAGGTAACAGGCTCTCATAATATATCGGTTAAGACTGATGCAGTTATAGCTGATGTAAGCTTCGCCGGAAGTGATATGATCGTTCTTCCGGGAGGAATGCCCGGAACCCGCAATCTAGAGGCATGTGATAAGCTTATGGAGCAGGTAGATGAATATATAGCAGGAGGCAAGAGAGTGTCTGCCATATGTGCGGCTCCTACGATCTTAGGACACAGAGGACATCTCTCCGGCAGGAAAGCATGCTGCTATCCCGGTCTTGAGGGAGAGCTTAAGGGTGCAGATACCTCAACCGATCCCGTATCCGTTGCAGGTAACATCATCACAAGCCGCGGACTTGGAACAGCTATTCCTTTTGCACTGGCTATCATAGAGGCATTAAGCGATAAAGCGACTGCGGATAAGATTGCAACATCCGTTGTATATAAGGAGGCATAAAGTGGCAACTGATTTTGAATTTAAGGCCAATGAAGGCAAAAATGTTGATATTGAGGTAAACGGCGTTACATATATGCGTCACGCTATCAAGACCCACTTTGTGAAGCAGGGCGAAAGCTACATAGATGTATTCAGGCAATATGTATCACCTCTGTACGAAGAGGGTGACATAGTATCATCAAGTGAGAAGATAATAGCCCTGTGTCAGAACAGGATAGTGAAGAGAGAAGAGCTTCCTATCGGCTTCTGGGCTAACTTCTTAAGCAAATTCGCCGGCAAGACAACAGCCGGAATAGGTGTGGGCGAGCCCATCAAGATGCAGTATGCCATATCCAAGTGCGGACTTCCCAAGGTAATATGGGCAGCCTTCGCAGGCGGAGTATGCAAGATATTCGGTAAAAGAGGAGTCTTCTATGAGATTGTCGGTCAGGACGTATCGGGTCTTGACGGCTTCTATGATCATGTATGGGATGAATACAGGGATATAGGTATAGAGAATCCTGCCAATCCTACAGGAGTGTGCAACGAGATACACGATAAGCTCGGTATGAGTATGATGATAGTGGATGCCAATGACTTAGGACAGGAAGTCCTCGGATGGTCTGATGATATCAAACTGACACCCGAGGAGCTTCATGGTCTTATAAGAGATAATCCCTGCGGTCAGGGCCGCGAGACCACTCCGATAGTCCTGATCAGGAAAAAGCAGAACTGATCAGTCTTCAATTGCTTTGTAAGTATATGCTGCAAGTGAAGCACCTATGATCGGTCCTACTATGAATACCCAAAGGGCTGCGATCGGAACAGAATTACCTTTAACTGCTGCGAATACGGCAGGGGCAATACTTCTTGCAGGATTAACTGATGTTCCCGTAAGGCCTATACCGAGTATATGTACAAAGGTAAGTGTAAGACCGATCACAAGACCTCCGAAAGAGCCGTGTCCGGCTTTCTTGGATGTAACACCAAGTATCGTGAGCACGAATATGAAGGTAAGCACGATCTCTACTATAAGTCCCGCGATAGCTGAACCGCCTACGCCTGCCAGTCCGTTAGCACCGTAGCCGCCTGTCATATCGGTCACTCCACCGAGTCCGAATATGGCTGCAAGGATCGCACTTCCTACGAAAGCACCGATTATCTGGGCTATTATATATCCGCAGATATCCTTTTTCTCCATACCGCCGGATATGAACACTGCAAGAGTTACGGCAGGATTGACATGACATCCGCTGATATTGCCGATGCAATATGCTTCTGCCACAATAGACAATCCGAATGCGAGAGCCGTAAGCAGATATCCTGAACCGGATGCCGCATCACAACCTACGAGCATGGCTGTTCCACAACCCATAAGTACGAGTACCGCTGTTCCTATACATTCCGCAATATACTTTTTCATTGATGATCTCCCTTCTGTATAAAAAGTGTCCGACTAATATATTATAACACAGTTTTCACTCTTATCCGATTTTTCAGTAACTGCTTATCTTATCTTCGGAATCATCCTTATTGTTCTCGATATTCTTAATGGTCACATAATAGCTGACGCTGTCATTAACATTAACCTGTACTCTGTCTCCGACCTTGTGCTTCATAAGGGCCTTACCGAGGGGTGATTCTATCGTGATCAGATTATTCAGCGAGTCGCTTCGGATAGAAGTGACGATCTTGTATGTCTCTTCCGTCCCATCATCTTCGAACAGGACTGTAACGAGATTATTCATTCCCACCTCATCATCAGCACTGTCATCCTCTATGACTTCGGCTGTACGCACCATTCTCTCAAGATACCTTATCCGGCTCTCATTCTTATTCTTAGCACGCTTGGCAGCATGATACTCGAAGTTCTCACTTAAGTCTCCATGAGCTCTGGTTTCCTTGACTTCCTCCAGTAACTCATGTCTTAGAGTAAGCTTACGATACTCGATCTCATCCTCCATCTTTTTTATATCCGATTTAGTCAGTCTGTCGTACATTTCATTCTACCTCTGTATTGTCCAATTCCTAACATGAATGTCAGTGAAGCATACAAGCGGGTCTTCGTAGCATCGTGTTACGGGATCGACCTGTCGTGTTATAGGCTCTAAAAGTTAAAGTATAGGAAGGTCGATACGCCTGAGAAGGATAGGACCGCCCATATAAGCAGCAGTGCGGAAAGCACTGCCTTGCCCACTGTAGGTCTGAATCTTTCCTCATGGAGATTCTTACAGCATAAGCATATCACAAATGACAGAATAAGGTACATTATCATATACCACTGATAATATGTGGTGGCAAGTGTCCCGACAGGACCAAGCATGGCAAGTATCATATTCACTTCCTTCATGATAAAGAGAAGGAATATATCACTGCTTATGTGCATATCGGAAAAGCTGAGTATCTTACCCCACACGGAGAGCCCCTCCGATACATTCGGCGCATAGAACATGATCCATAGCATATTCACTATGAAGAAGGTTACAAGCCATGCGATCACCTTCGGCACCTTATCCCATATCTTCCTGCACATTCTGTTAAGCACCTGCAATACACCGTGCAATACGCCCCATAATATGAAGGTCCAGTTGGCTCCGTGCCAGATACCGCTTACAAGGAATACGATCATTATATTGACATAGGTTCGTACCTTACCTTTACGATTACCTCCAAGGGGTATATATATATAGTTAGTTAAGAATCTTGTAAGCGTCATATGCCAACGCTTCCAGAAGTCATTAATGGAGACTGCCTTGTACGGAGAATTGAAGTTGACAGGCAGATCAAGTGAGAATAGCTTCGCTATACCTATCGCCATGTCACAATACCCGCTGAAATCAAAGTATAACTGGAAGGTATAGAAAAGCGAGGCAAGAAGCATATCCACACTGCTTCTGGATGCCGTATCTATCCATGCCCATGTCACTACCTGACCGAACTTATCGGCAATGATAACCTTCTTGAACATTCCCATGGCAAGTACATAGAGTCCCTCCGCTACTCTGTCAGCGGATATCCTCCATCTGCTGCTGTCCCTGTACTGCGGTATGAGCTCGCTGTGAAGTACTATGGGACCGGCTACAAGCTGAGGGAAAAAGGATACGAACGCCGCATATTCCGTGAAGGTATAGTCTGCTGTCTCTCCTCTGTAGGTATCCACAAGATAAGATATCTGCTGGAAGGTGAAGAAGCTTATTCCAAGAGGCAGAACTATATGCCTCAGATTAAAGTCTGCCTTGAATAAAGCATTCATATTCTCTATGAAGAAATCATAGTACTTAAAGTAGAATATAACGCCTATATCAACTATGATCCCTGCTGCCAGTATGAGCCTCTGCAGCATATCACTGCCATTCTCCTCCGCTCCATCGGCTCCATCTGTCATTTTCCCTGACCTGATCCTTCCGTTCATTATA
This sequence comes from Lachnospiraceae bacterium UBA3826, assembly GCA_002393095.1. Lineage (GTDB taxonomy): Bacteria > Bacillota > Clostridia > Lachnospirales > Lachnospiraceae > Colinaster. The sequence continues at coordinate 12,868 of DGII01000078.1, forward strand.
AGGGCTATGAACCAGTTGATAAGGATGCTTCCCGCAAGTAAGGTAAGATAGTACACATTGTCATACGCATAGAACACAAAGGATGCCACTATAAGAACCCACAGCGCCGCCTTGCGCCATACATGTGCCTTCTCCTGTGATGCCTTATTACCTGCTGCGTGTGCACCGTAGTAGCATAAGAGCACTATCGGAAGGAAATATATCAAAAAATAGTATGAATTAAAAAGCATATTAACCCTTCATTCTAATCTCTGTTACTCATATATACTGTCATAATCATAATTCATATAAAAGGAACGCACTCTGTCCATATATGACCTGTAATTATCCGACGTAATAAGTCCTTCCCCTGCTGCCATGGCTCTTAAGACCTCACTGTTGACATCCTCTCCGTAGTGCGCCATGTCCTTATACAGAGACAGATCCGTCACTATATCCTCTCTGTCCGCATAGCCGAAGAGCTTGATATTGTCTACACACGTCAGCAGTTCACACTCATATTCCATTGCATCGAAGCAGCGCTCCAGAGTCCCCTTCCTCTTCTCCACATCATAGAAGCATACACTGTAGGGTGGTATCCATGTATAGAAGGTCACATCGGGATGTGCATTGGCCAGATCTATCACATTTTGCTGAAGATTGGCTCTTATAAGCTCCCTGTCATCATCCGTAAGAGGATATGTAAGATCAGACTGCGCCGGTCGCTGATATGTCTTAAGAACCTCCTCCTTGCCGAAGGTATATGCACTCATCCAGTTCGCATACTCATCGAATGTGGTACTGGGTGTATTGCTTAGCGTCATCCTTATGTCCGTAAGTGCATCCGACAGAAGCGCCTTATTAAGCAGATATTCCACATCATTAAAGGGATTGTCGTCCACGATGTACCATGGATACTTAAAGGTCGAATCGGGATCGGTGGATACGTGCTTATTCGGGTCCGATATAAGGTCGAACTGGTCCGTAGCCCTGATTATGAGCTTAAGCTGTGGATTGGCACGTAGAGCCGTCTCTATATTGTCACTTATCTCCTTATATGAACCTCCCATGAAGCAGGTCTTAACGGAATTGACATCAAAAAGTGCATCGGCCTCGGAGGTCTTGAAATTCTCCGTCATGGAGGTTCCGGTTATCATCGCATCATAGGTGAAGTGCTTCACTATGCCGTTGTTCTGATATCGCTCATCATTAAGCGTATATGACATTCCCCGCAGAGGTGCATGATAATGAAAAAGCGGGTCCACTACAACCATTACTACCGCCGTCACTGCAAGTCCTCCGCAGACTATCAATAGGAAGAGGATATTAAATGCCTTGGCTGATATGCTTTTTCCTTTTTCACTTTTATTGTCTCTAGCAGTCTTGTCCATCTTTACTATCCGTATCCTCAGTATCCTTATATGAGTAGAAAAGCTTATCTCCGTTATCCCTAAGCCATTTACGCCTTGCCTTATAATCCGGCAGCACCTTCTCCACCTGTGCCCAGAAGTCCTTCGAGTGGTTCATCTCTATTATATGACACAGCTCATGAACGATCACATAATCAAGTATCTCCTCCGGAGCCTTAAGCAAGAGGCAGTTAAAGTTAAGATTATGCTTGGCGGAGCAGCTTCCCCACCTCGTCTTCTGATTGCGGATGGTTATCCTTCCGTAATCAACACCTATGATATCCGCGAAGTACTTAACCTTAGGCGGGATGACATCCTTAGCCTTCCTTGCAAGAGCGCTTGTCTCATCATCTGATATCGGCTTAAGCCCCTTGGTATCATCTGCTGCCTTTCTTCTCTCCATCCTGCGTACAGTCTTATTGATCCAGTCGCTCTTACTGTCAAGAAAGCGCTCTATCTCCCTTCTGGATGTCAGATAAGGCGCCCTTAAGATCACATCCAGCTCAGGCGTTATCTCAAGTGAAATTGTTCTTCTGGCGCTTTTGATCACTTTAATGTTCATAGCATATCAAGCACATCATCCATGCTGTCTATTCCGTCAAGCTCATCCTTAATGATCTCGTCTATGACACGCATACCAAGCAGTTCCACCGGAGCCTTGTCATCCGTAAGTATCCTTTCACCGGGTACATATTCCGTAAGCCCCTGTTCTATGCGTACCATCATATCATACAGTCCGCTGTCTTCATCCGATTCCTTAAGCTTAAGTATATTATCCGTCAGATTATCTGTCATCTCCGGATCATCCGAAGCGAAAAGCTCCCTGTTGGTTGAGCCCTTCACATCCACGGTATATACATTATCAAAAACATCAGATATGGTGTCTGCCAGATATTCGTTGATACTGCCCTCACTGCTGCCTCTCATATTCATATTCACGACCATCACCCCGCCGGGGTTAAGATGCTCTTTCACAAGTGTGAAGAATTCCACTGAAGACATCTGGAAGGGTATTGTGATATCCTGATAAGCATCCACCATGATCACATCATAAGTCTTGTCTATGGCATTAAGATATGCCCTTCCGTCATAAGTCGTAACCGGTATATCCGAGGGCATCTCAAAGTATTTATTCGCAAGGTCTGTGATTTTGGCATCGATCTCAACCCCTTCTATATTCATATCTCCCAGATACCTTCGGCACTGAGTGGCATACGTTCCGGTTCCCATGCCTAAGATAAGCATATCCATATCCTGTAGGCTGCCGGTCTTAGAAGCTCCTTCATTAAGAGGCGATGCGTCTGTCATAAGAGGCGCTGCCATGGCATAGTCATAGTACATCCCCGTCAGACTCTTCTCCTTACGATATACGGATTGCACACCGAAAAGGACATTGGTTGAAAGTACCACCTCATTAGGACTCTCATAGACCTGCAGATAGTTGTATATGGACTCTCCTTCATATGTAAGATCGCTCTGCCAGAAAGCAAAGCTCGTATCATGACCCAATATACAGCATATCAGGAAAAGTGCGATACTTACAGGCACTTTCTTAATCTTACTTAAGGGGAGTCTGGTTGACATAAAATATACCACCGCAATGACAAGCAGAATCGCGGCGAAGATAAGGAATGTAACCGATGTACCTACTGCCGGAATACTTATGAATGTAGGCACGAAGGTTCCTATTATGCTTCCTATGGTATTAAAGGCTCCCAGTCTTCCAACCGTCGAACCGCTCTCATCAAGACTGTCCACGGAATATTTAACAAGGGAGGGTGTGACCGTACCGAGCAGAAAAAGAGGGAACACAAAGACTATCATACAGGTGACAAAGCCGGCAATGACCAGATAATTGCTGTTGACAGTGAATATGATAAGCCCTGCAACACCTATGATTATGTACTTACCCACTACCGGAATCGCCGCTATCCATATGGCGGCTACAAGTATCCTTGCATAGAGTCTGTCCGGATTGGGATCTCTGTCCGCGCTCCTTCCGCCATAGAGATTACCTAACGCCATGGCTATCATTATCGTACCTATTATGATGGTCCATACTATCTGTGATGAGCTGAAGTACGGCGCAAGCAGTCTGCTGGCTCCCAGCTCCACAGCCATAACGGACACTCCGGCAAAAAATTCCGTGAGATACAGGTATATTCTGTTTTTTAATATTTTTCTCTCCATATTTCTATCCTTTATATAATATCCCGTACACACTCCACGCTTTGGTCATAACAAAAGGTCGGATAACTCGGCGAACTGTTCAAGCGTAAGTGCTTCTCCCCTTACAGTTCTGCTTAATGCCATCTTATCAAGCACTTCTTCTATCCTCTCACGACTAAGGCCCAAGGAGCCTCCCAGTAATCCGTTGACTAACGTCTTACGCCGCATATTGAAGCTTGCCCTTATAAGACGGAACATATAATCCGGCGACTTAACCTCAACAGGCGGCTTGTCATAGATATCCAGCTTTATCACCGAACTTCCCACCTTAGGCTGCGGCATGAAGCAATCAGGACTGACATTAAGGATAACCTTCGCATCCGCATAATATGCCACCGCCAGGGACAGCGCTCCGTAATCCTTAGTCCCCGGTCCGCACTGCATCCTGTCAGCCACTTCCTTCTGCACCATGACCGTTATACTGTCTATCGGAGCATCTCCCTCCAGTAATTCCATAACTATCGGTGTAGTTATGTAATAAGGAAGATTGGCTACGACCTTGATGGGCTCTCCTCTGTTATGATCCTTAACTATCTGACTTATGTCAACCTTTAATATGTCTTCATTGATGACCGTTATATTGTCATAATCGGATAAGGTGTCCGCCAGTATGGGGATAAGCGCCTTATCTATCTCCACAGTCACAACATGCCTCGCCTTTTCCGCAAGATACTGTGTCAGCGTACCGATACCCGGACCTATCTCAAGCACACAGTCATCCTCACCTATACCCGACTTATCTATTATATCCCCTAAAACGCCCTCGTCTATAAGGAAATTCTGTCCGTACTGTTTTCTGAAATTAAAGTTATACTTCTGTAATACTGCTATGGTATAAGCAGGTTTACCCAAATATGCCATATTAATCCACCATTCCGAGCACATTGTGCTCCGTTCATCACGTTATTTATTGAAGAAAAGCTTCCTTGCGTTCTTATAGGTCTGGTCCAATACCTTGTGATAGGGCACATCCTTGACAGCCGCTATTTTCTCCGCAATAAGAGGGATATACAGGGAACTGTTGCGCTCTCCCCTGTGAGGCGTAGGCGCAAGATATGGACAATCCGTCTCAAGCAGGATACGGTCAAGCGGTATCTCTTCCACCGCCTCGATAAGCTTCTTGGCATTGGAGAAGGTCACTACACCCCCTATACCGAAGTAATAGCCCATCTTAAGCAGCTCTCTTGCCGTCTCCGCACTGTAGGAATAGCAGTGCATGACACCGGGAATATCCCTTGCTATATTGCTCCTTAATATCTTCATGGTATCCTCAGTGGCTTCCCTTGAATGTATCACCACCGGCTTATTAAGCTCCCTTGCAAGCATAAGCTGTCTCTCGAACCAGTCCTTCTGAAGCTCCCTTGCCGGTTCGTCATAATGATAGTCAAGACCTATCTCTCCTATAGCCTGTACCTTATCACGCATCGCTACCTCGCGCACATGCTGGAAGGTATTCTCGTTAAGCTCCTCCACCTCACTCGGATGGATGCCTATGGCCGCATATACATGGTCATACTGTCTTGTAAGCTCATAGGTGGTATCCACACTGTCCAGATCGGAGGCTATATTCATGACATAGGCATAGCCCTCATCCGCAAGCTGCTTAAGCAGCTCATCCCTGTCACTGTCAAAAGCCCTGTCATCATAATGTGCGTGTGATTCAAATATCCTTATATCTCTCATATTCTCTCCATTCCGAATTATTGAGTTATGTCAACTCAATATATGCCATCCTCAGATCATCCTGCCACAATATCTTGATATACTCCTTGAAGCTATAAAAATAACTTAAAATTTCTATAAAAAGTTGTTGATTTTCTAAAAAACCTATAATATAATAACACTTGCGCTGCAAAGAGTGTTTACATAATGCTCGGCATAGTAAAAGCGCCTTTAGCTCAGTTGGTA
>DGII01000078.1:18477-23533 GCA_002393095.1 Lachnospiraceae bacterium UBA3826
GGTTCGAGCCCCTGAAGGCGCATTAAAGTATCGATTTTGTGGACTTAGAGCCATGGGGTCGGTGCTTTTTTCTTTACCCTTAATATGCTCTTGCAATGGGTGAAGGTATCAAAACCCGCCTTGCCTCTATAGCTTCCCATTCCGCTGCTTCCGACTCCGCCGAAGGGGAGATTCTCATTGGTCATATGCAGCATACAGTCATTGACACATCCGCCTCCGAAGGAGAGGTCGTCTATAAGCTCATCTGCCGAAGGCTTATCCTCGGTGAATATGTAGCAGGCCAAAGGCTTAGGACGCCTCTTAAGTATGGCGATCAGCTCATCCCTGTCGTCATAGCCTATAACCGGCAGTATCGGTCCGAATATCTCATTCCTCATTATATCGCTGTCAAAGCTTGCATCTGGGATTATGGCAGGCTCTATACGCATCTGGTTGTCATCACACCTTCCGCCTATCACTTCACCGGACCTTGATTTGTCTATCAGTGTCTTAAGCCGCATATAATGATGCAGATTGATTATCCTTGGATAGTCATTATTGGTAAAGGGATCGCCTATGAATTCCCTTGCATATCGGGACAGAGAATCAACGAGCTGCTGCCTTAAGCGGACCGGCACCAGTACATAGTCGGGAGCTACGCATGACTGCCCGGCATTGATTATCTTCGCCCTCATGATCTTACAGGCTGTCATGTCTATATCTACCGTCTCATCCACTATACAGGGATTCTTGCCGCCAAGCTCAAGTGTCACGGGCGTAAGGCTGTCTGCTGCCGCACGCATAACAGTCCTGCCTACTCTCTCACTTCCCGTGAAGAATATATAATCATAATTCCTGCCCAGTATCTCATCATATGAGATTACTTCTTCGATGGCATAGACATAATTCCTGTCAAATGTACTGTTAATTATGTCAACCACCACTCCGGAGGTGTACGGGCTGTTCTTGGAGGTCTTAACCACCGCGCAATTTCCGGCAGCTATCGCCCCGATAAGCGGTGTCATTGTCAGATAGAAGGGGCTGTTCCAAGGTGCCATGATAAGTGCCACCCCGTAAGGCTCCTTATATATAATGCTCTTTGACGGGAAGAGGGACATGGGTGTCTTAACCTTCCGCGGCCTTGCCCATGTATCCAGATTCTTAAGCGCATATTTTATAGAATCCTTAACAATCCCTACTTCGGTTAATTCAGCCTCTCTCTCTGATTTGTTAAGATCCTGCTTAAGAGCCGTATATATAGCGGGCTCATTCTCAAGTATCGAATCAAGCAGCTTCTCCAAGCTGTTCTTACGAAACATGATATCCCGCGTTGCTCTCGTATAGAAGAATTCTCTCTGTGAACGAACAATTGCATCTAAATCTATCATTGTGCTCCTATCCCTGTTGTATTGAACTCCATCTCCCTGATCTTAAGCCCGCCGTCTCCGCTTCTCCTTATGATGATCTTATATTCACCGTCCTGTGGGAAAACATACCGCACCTGTTCCCTGTCAGCCTTAAGTGTAAGTGTATCTGTAAGCGAACCGTCCATATATAATTCTACCACGGACTCTGTCTCCGTGTCCTTAGAATAATTAAGTATCCACGTACACGGCAAGGTGATATCAAGCTCAGGGCTTACTATAACCTCTCCCGCATCACCTGTACTGACCGGGTCGGAATCAAGATATCCGCAGCTATCTATGATACCATATGCATCATATCCGGGTGATGTCGCAAGGTCAATGGCATCCATACCCTCTATCTCTCCCGCTATGCCGTCTATGGGATTGTGCTCGGATATATACAGATCGTAGTTATATATATCTGTCTTAAGTACATAATTATCCTTAATATAGTAGGGACAGTTCTCATATTCGTCCGAAGTGGCCATGATCACATTACGGTCCGTATATTCGCTCCTGTCCTTATCCGAGTGATAGAAGTCATGATTGACCACCTCTCCCGTATCCGGTATATAGGTCTCATAATGTCTCGTCTTGTCAGCGGCTCTGAGCCATTCCATGCCATAACCGCTCTCGTATACCGCAAAAGCAGTACCGGCGTCATTCTCCTCCATGAATCCGATCACCGCACTATTCACGGCCTTAGAGTAATCCTCTCTGTGTAGATACTGTCTTGAGCCCCAGAGCACCTGATACAGATTAAGCAGCACAACCGCCATTATAAGCGATATATACAGCATAAGGCGCAGATCATCATCCTTATCCATAAGCTCACTTAACCTTATGACAGCACATATCATAAGAGGGACGGCTCCCAGAATATGATATCTCTGCTGCGAGCCCGATACGAAGAGTATGAAGTAGTTCCATAAGAAAACTGTGATAAGCATCTGTTCCGCAGGCTTCTTCCCTACAGAATGAAGTCCGGTGATAAGTATCACGGCGAAAATGAACAGCCTGAGTATGCTCATAACAGAGCCTAGGGACATGACCGGTGTACTCTTCTCCGGGAAGACCCTGAACATCTCCATAAGGTCAAGGAAGGTAGAGAAGGGATTCTCCCTGATCTCATCCATGTATTTGATCATGGCAAGCTCGCTGTTAGGCGAGATATCCCTTACCTTGCATACTATTATCCCGCCTGCTGCCACAAGGACCGCGCTAAGTGACATGATCGCATGATATACGATATCGCTTCTTAGCTTATCCCGTCCATTAATGATATATGCGGCTATCATATACGCTATTACTGGGAATATCCCGCAGATGAATACATATATTCCGCTTGATACGGATGTCACAAAAAGGAGTCCCGCACAGATCACATACAGAATGATCGAAGCCGGCTTCCTCCTTCTGTCTGCCGGCATAAGCATAAGGGTAACGAACATAAGCGGTATCAACACCTTATGAGTATAATGCCCGGCACCGAAGAATAGCATATTGGTATAGGCGAGCATACCGAAATCATAGAATGTGAACACAAGAACTGCCGCAAGAAGCCTGTAACGCCTCTTAAGTCCCGTAAGCTCAAGCAGCGTACAGAGCACGAAGCACCACAGGGCTATATTGATAAGATTGGCAATACCGTAGGATACCATGATATTGCCCGTAAGGATATACAACGGGATCGCAAAAAGCGCACTATGATCAAGCTCAGCAGTGGTGATATAGTTCCAGTTCGGAAGGAATAACTGTCTTCTGTCTCCCATCTCGACAGTATGCCTTAACACTCTGGCAAAGTCCACATCTATCACATCCGTGAGCCTGAACAGATTGACATATATAAGAAATAACAGCTCTATGGCCAGTATAACGATCAATACAATATCAGACAGACCGAGTATCCTGTCCTTATGACCCTTTAACATATCAATGACCCCTTGTTACCCCCCCTGTTTTACCAAAGAATATAATATCATATTTGTCATATAATGTGCATTAATTAAAAAAAGTATATACTTAGGGTATAATATAACATCGTGTTACGGGATCGACCCGTAATATAATAAGATTTAACATAAGAATAATGATAATGAAGCAAAGAACTCTTAATACATACCTTAGGGAAAAATATCATAAGAAGTTATATAAGGTGTCGATAAATGCGGGATTCACCTGCCCTAACAGAGACGGTACTCTGGGTAAGAGAGGCTGTATCTTCTGTTCGGGCGCGGGATCGGGAGATTTCGCCGGAGATGCGGCTCTGTCCGTAACAGAACAGATAGACAGTGGCAGGGAAAGGATACAAGGTAAGCTTCCCAAGGGGGATTACGGGCTTATCGCATACTTTCAGGCATATACCAATACATACGCGCCTGTTGACAGGCTAAGAGAACTCTATATGGAGGCTGTCCTGCATCCTAAGGTCGATATCATATCCATAGCCACCAGACCGGATTGTCTCGGAGATGATGTTATGGGATTACTCTCTGAGATCAACGGAATAAAACCTGTATGGGTGGAGCTGGGGCTTCAGACCATACATGAGAGGACAGCCGAATATATAAGAAGAGGCTATCCGTTAAGTACCTTTGACGAAGCGGTGGAAAGGCTCAGCGCCCATAATATAGAGACTATTGTACATGTTATCCTTGGTCTTCCGGGGGAGACAAGAGAGGATATGCTTGATACTGTCAGATATGTGGGCAAGAGCGGTGTACAGGGAATTAAGCTTCAGTTGCTCCATGTATTAAAAGGGACGGACCTTGCCGATGATTATCATGCCGGAAAATTCTCCTGCCTTACTCTGGATGAATATACAGACCTTATACGGGATGCACTTAGTATACTTCCTGAGGATATCGTGATACACAGGATGACGGGAGACGGGGATAAGAAGATACTTATAGCGCCTGAATGGAGTGGGGATAAGAAGAGGGTGTTGAACCGTCTGGCAACCCTTTAATTATTTGTTAATAAAGTTTATAAAAAGTTATTAGCACTCAACCTTGACGAGTGCTAATAATGGTGTTATAACATAGTCAGAAAGAGGAAGTAAGGATAACAAAGCATTAAGATTCATTCAGATAAGGAGGTAATGATTATGTTGACACCTAGTATTTTTGGAGAGAATTTGTTGGATGATTGGTTTGATTTTCCGAGCTTTAAGGACTTCGAAAGACCGGAGAAAAAGTTATACGGAAGTCACGCAGACAGACTTATGAAGACGGATGTCAAGGAGCATGAGGACCGGTTTGAGCTTGATGTTGAGCTTCCGGGCTTTTCAAAGGATGAGATAGGTCTTGAGCTCTCAGATGGCTATCTGATGATCAAAGCCGCCAAGTCTCATAATGAGGATAAGAGCGATAAGGAAGGCAAGATAATCAGACAGGAGCGTTTCGCAGGGGCTATGCAGCGTACCTTCTATGTAGGCGATGCAGTTACGGAAGAGGATATCAAGGCTTCCTTCAAGGACGGTATCTTGAATCTTACTATTCCTAAGAAGGAAAAACCTGCGGTTCCTGAGAAAAAGACCATAATGATCGAAGGCTGATGATGAGTCTTGCAGAATCGCTTGCTTTTTACAGTCAAATGTAATATTATAATCGGGTGACAAATCTTAATTTGTCACCCGATATTAATTTCGGGGTGTGGCTCAGCTTGGTAGA
>DGII01000078.1:23617-35721 GCA_002393095.1 Lachnospiraceae bacterium UBA3826
CGTGTTCGAATCACGTCACCCCGATTTTATTTGTGCCACAAATGCAGGTATTATCTGTGTTTGTGTTTTTTTGTTTTCTAATAATTTCCTTTTGCTAACAGAGAACGCCCACATTTTTCAATAGTTGTATTGACTTCTTCATATATCGCTGATAGACTACTCATAAGTAGACTACTTATGAGTAGTCTGCTTATGCAATTCTTTGACAACGCGGAGGAAAAATATGATAGGACGTCAGAGAGAACTTAATCATCTCAACGCACTGTATAATAGCAACAAGTTTGAATATCTTGTTATATATGGAAGGCGACGTGTAGGAAAAACTACGTTGTTGCAAGAATTCTCAAAAGATAAAAATGCTATCTTTTTCCCTGCACAGGAAAAAAATGATACACTCAATCTTCAGGATTTCTCAAAGATGGTGCAGATGAAATTTGACGAAATGTTTATTTCTTCTTTTGGCGGTTGGAAAGAGTCCTTTGAATACATTGATAAGAAAGTCAGCGAAAGAACCTTAATTATCATCGATGAATTTCCTTTTATTGCAGAGGAAAATCCGACCGTTAAGTCGATTCTCCAACATGCTATCGATCACTTATGGAAGAAGAATAAAAATATCTTTTTAATTCTTTGCGGATCATCAGTTAGTTTTATGGAGTCCGATATCATGGGAAGCAAGAGTCCTCTGCATGATAGACAGACATCGAGTTTGGAAATACTGCCATTTGATTATTTTGAAAGCAGTCTGTTTTTCCCAAAATATAATAATGAGCAGAAGCTGATAGCATATGGCATTCTCGGAGGCATCCCCAGATATTTGGAAGCTTTTGATGACGGAGTATCTATCGGAGATAACGTAGCCAATGCCATAATTCGCAAGGGAGCATATTTAAACGAGGAACCTACGAACCTTTTAAAAGCTGAACTGCGTGATCCCAATATCTATAACAGTATTCTGAGTGCAATCGCGAATGGAAGAAACAAGGTACAGGAGATATCAGATTATCTCCACGAAGAAAAAAACAAAGTATCGAAATACCTTATTGTTCTGCAGACAATGCGTCTTGTAGAAAAAAAGCTTCCTTGTGGAGAGGGAGAAAACAGCCATAAAGGAATCTATGCGCTTACCGATAACTTCTTCCGCTTTTGGTTCAGGTACGAATTTACCAATAATGCCTACTATGAAATGCTTGGAGCCGAAGCCGCTTCCAAAGAAATAATGGATGGCATATCTGATTACATGGGTGACGCGTTTGAGAAGATCTGTACAGAGTATTTCGTGAGAAAGGCAAAAGAAGGAAAGCTGCCCTTTGTACCTTTCAAGTTTGGAAAGTGGTGGGGAAACAATCCGCTCATCAAGGCTCAAGATGATGTTGATATTCTCATGATAGATAAAACCGGCACAAAGGGAATTTTTGTTGAGTGCAAATTTACAAATTCCAAAATGCCTCATTCCGAGTACGAGGATCTGAAGACAGCTATGCTTCCCTTTGTGGACCTAAAAGAAAAAAATATCTATTGTGTCAGCAAATCCGGATACGAAGACTCCGTAAAGCGTCATGCAAAAGAGGATGGTGCTGTGCTCCTTAACTTGGATGATTTATTTAAGTAATCAAGATAAGTTATCAGGATCATAGGCTTTGCACTTCCTGTCATTACGGCACTTCTGCTTTTCTATATCTACAGGCGGCTTAGGATACGCTAAAGCAAGACATAAATATATAAAGGTACCGGAATCACATTAGTATGTTCAGTGCTGAACTGATTACGATAGGAGAGACTATGAATTATATTAATTATCTGAACAAGGTCGGAATAAGCGATAATGAAGCCAAAGAGCTTGTGAACAAAGCTTTTGATACCATATTCTTCGATGAGGAGGAGGGCTTCTGCCATAAGGCATATGATGATGCGTGGTGCATGGTAGATACCGGGAATATTGATGCCAGAACCGAGGGCATGAGCTACGGAATGATGATGTGTGTCCAGATGGACAGACAGGATATATTCGATAAGCTGTGGACCTTCTCCGACAGATATATGAGACTGAAAGAGGGTAAGCACGCAGGTTATTTCGCATGGTCAGTCACTCTTGAGGGCAAACACAATGCAGAAGGACCCGCGCCGGACGGTGAGGAATACTTCGCTATGGCTCTATTCATGGCCGGTGCCAGATGGGGTGATAGAGATGGAATATATAATTACACTGAGCAGGCCAGAGATATCCTGCGTCACTGTGTACACCAGCATGAGATGGTTGTGGGTGGAGAACCCATGTGGGAGCCTGAAAATAAATATATCAAATTTGTTCCGGAGATGAAGATAACCGATCCCAGCTATCATCTGCCTCATTTCTATGACTTATTCGCTATGAAAGCGGATGAATGTGACAGACGCTTCTGGGCAGAAGCCGCCGCTGCAAGCCGTGAATATATCGTACTCTCCGCTAATCCGGATACGGGACTTAGCCCCGAATACTCCGAGTATAGCGGCAAGCCTGTTCTTCTCTTTAATAAGCCTTGGGAATACTATTCGGATGCCTACAGAGTAGCAGAGAATATCGCTCTTGATCATGTGTGGTTCGGAGAACACGAAGCAGAGGATATGATCACAACCAGGCTTCAGAACTTCTTCGCGGATAAGGATATGGAGGACTTAAGAGCATATCAGATCGACGGAACCGTAACCGATGAGCCTGCCATGCATCCGACCGCCATTAAGGCAGTGCTCGGCGCCGCATCGATAGCAAGTAAAAGCCCTCACAGAGCTAAGTTCCTTAAGCTTTTCACAGAGACACCGCTCCGTAAGGGCGAAAGAAGATACTATGACAATTGCCTCTACTTCTTCTGCCTGCTTATGCTTACGGGCAATTACAGAATGTATATCTGACACGACTTGATTCGGGATTAACTATGATATATACACTTACACTTAATACAGCGATCGATTATATAGTGCAGTTACCTAAGCTTGTACCGGGACAGATCAATCGTGCCCTGCACTCGGATATATATCCCGGCGGTAAGGGTATTAATGTCTCATCCATGCTATCCCGCCTTGGCCTTGAAAGTACTGCTCTTGGCTTCGTAGCAGGACCTACAGGCTATATGATCGAGCATATGCTTACGGATACTGCGGCGGAAGATGCACCGATATATCCAGATTTTACCCGTATCGGGCAGGGCAATTCCCGTATCAATGTCAAGATCGGTTCAACAGAGATTAACGGTGAAGGACCAGATATCACGGAAGCTGACCTTGATGAATTATATAAGAAGATAGATAGCATATCCGACGGCGACACCCTTGTCATGTCAGGCAGCATACCGCCCGGTGTACCTGCTGATGTGTATGCCATTATCTGTAAGAGAATTCGTGAATCCGGTAAAAATGTGCGGCTCATAGTTGACGCTACAGGCACATCCCTCACCGATACGCTTGCATACAAGCCATATCTTATCAAGCCCAATCATACAGAGCTTGGCGATATATTCGGTGTCAATGCCGATACAGTCGATGATGTGGTCTCTCTTGGGAAAAGGCTTAAAGATATGGGCGCTTCTAATGTATTAGTCTCTATGGGTGCCATGGGTGCTGTCCTTATAGATGATACGGGTGCTATACATATCTGTGAAGCACCCAAGGGTGATGTAATAAGCGCCGTAGGCTCAGGGGATTCCATGGTGGCTGCTTTCATAGCTTCCATAGACCGATTCGGATATGACTATGAAAATACTCTTCGCTTCGCAGTCTGCGCCGGTAGCGCATCTGCATTCGTCTCAGGTCTAGCCCGCTATAATGACATAGTTGAGCTCTTCGACAGCATTAAATGATCTGTTATTATATGACATGCTCATCTATGCGATCTGTCATGAATTGATATTAAAAAAGGATGCACCGCTAAGTGCATCCTTTCATAAAAATATAGCATACTATGTTATTCCATAGACTTCCTAACATCATCGATCTGTTCCTTGGTACACTCGGCTATGGCAATGATGTCTTCATGTCTTCATCCTTGTGCCCTCTTAAGAGCATATTGCGGATGACACTGACTGTCTTATGGTCGTCGCCAATTTTTATTCCATTCGCCTCTGCATATCTTAACTGATCCGACGGTAATTCCAATACTCTTCCACCCATACTATTCACCAGCTTTCCCTTATTATCTTCATCAAGCTTCCTGCTTATATATTCCAGTATGTTCCCTGCAAGTGCCCTTAAGTCCCTTGCCGCATTCTCCGTGATCATACCTTCCGTAACCGCTTCATCCAAGCGCCTTGAGAAGTTCTCCAACTCTATACATATCTTATCATATTCAGCCTTGCTTTCCAACGGCTTTTTCCCAATCCTATCAAGTGCCTTCTCATATCTTATCGGATAGAACGGAACCAAGAAAAAGAGTCCCTTCTTAAAGATATCATCCATACTGTATGCCGGCACATTCATAACCGTGATCGTCTCTCTTGCTGTCTCCATCCCATGTCTGTGTTCTACCATCATATGTGTGATCTTGCCTTCACTGCCTCGAAGCTTCACAAGCGCAGACTTCGGATAATCGACTATAAGTGTCTTACCATCAGATGTATATTCCATATTCTCCAAAGCAATCATGGAGTTATACCTGACCAGTCGTATCAGTATCTCTCCATTCTCGGTAGACTGGCACTCTATATGGTAATACCTGCCGTCTATCTTAAGACAGGCATCGGTTATATTCTTAATATCAGTACCATCCTCATATGTCAGATGATGTTCATCCGCCATCCTGTCAGGCTCTACAACACTGACATCATACTCAGTGCCGAATATCTCATTGATAAGCGGTATAAGTAAAGGCTTTAATTTCTCACACTCTGTCTTGAATGCATCATCGAAGATCGTTCCCCCGACTTCATTAGCTTTTTCGTACACATACTTCACCCCTTCCTGTCATCTAGCAGCCGGCATTGCCACTATCACTTAATTTCCCTTTCTTTTTCATTTCCTCATAATAAGCCTTATATCTATAGACACTACGCTCACTTAAGCCGTTACGATCTGCAATCTCTATCAGTGTCATACCCTTTTCATGACAGACAACAAAATCATTATAGATAGACATCCACTTGGCATTATGCTTCTGTCGTCCGCTGGCTTTCCTCTTCTTGAAATACTCAAGCTCTTCCTTAAGCTCCGCATTCTCATTCTCAAGCTGTTCTATCCTGCTAAGTGCCTCTTCCAAAGTCTTTATCTTCTTCATAACACGCCTCCTGTCACTTTGATTTTGTCATTATTATAGCGCGGTCGTTGTTAAGTGTCAACTACATTTTGTCATTTTATCAAAAATAAGAGCGGCCGAAGCATCTGCTCCAACCGCCCTGTGAATCCATAGCGAACCTTCTATACCATTATTCGGCAATCAGACTTTTTAATACCACTCATCACATTGAATATACACTTCAACATGGTCTACATCAGAGGGACTGTATGAATCCGACATAAGATCACCCGACATCTCGAATGTCTTTGTCTGCCCTGCTCCGAAGGATTCCATCGTCCAGCAGAATCCGATGACTTTGCCATCAGCATTGAACATAACCGCTCCGGGTTCTGCCACAGAATGATCCTTGTCTGTATTATTTGTTCCACGTCCTATTACTTTTACCATGCTTACCAGCTACAATCTTCTCGATGAAGCTATTAACTCTCTGTCTTAAGTAGGGTCTTATCTATCCTGCCTGTTGCCACCGCATTGTCCACCCACAGCTTAAGCGAGCCGATGGCAAGTGACATCTTATTAAGAGTCGCTTGTATGGACAGAAAGTCCGGCATCTCATCATCACTTATCTCACCGTCGGCCGATATGTCTATGAGTCTGTCCCTGTTGCTTGAGAGTGTATTAAGAGTTGAGAGCATCTCAAGAGTGATGGTCGGCAGATCCTTCTCCTGCAGCTCCGGTACATTGACCCGTCCTATCTCACAATCATGTGAGCAATAGTAATTGCAGAGAGACGGATTCTTATAGCACTCAGCCATAAGCAGTACTTCATCCGGATGAGGCACTGATTTGGTCTCTATATTGTATATCCTGTCCGCAGATATACATCCCATCTTCTCTGCTGCCGCTTCTCTTGTAAGCCCTGCCTCCTCACGGCTCTTGAAGTATATATTCTTATCCTCTTTGACGGATTTATTACCCATAATTACCCTCCTTACCAGGCACTTTGCAAGGCTATGCCTATTTCGTCCGTACAACGAATTAACACACCCTATCTCCGACCTTTTGCGATGTTCATTCTCTGCGTTCTATTATAATATAATATCATACCGAAAGGGAAAAATAATCGGTCATATATCAAAGGGAAGATGTAACTGTTGTTAAGCATAGAAAAGCGATAAGAGTATCGCTTGGGAGGGAGAGGCTTATGATGACATTATTATTCATGATTACAGTTGGTTGGGTTGTATGGAAAATCGCGATTCTGGGGATCAGAATGACATGGGGGCTCACGAAATTCGTATTTGGCCTCATAGTATTCCCGATATTGGTAATAGGACTTTTCTTCGCCGGACTTGTATATCTGGCAGTTCCGTTACTTGCAGTCGTGGGACTTGTAGCGCTGCTTGGCGGGATAACCAGAGCGTGATCATAAATGTTGTCTCCTAAAGCAAACGACCGGTCATATTCGACCGGTCGTTGCACTTATATTGCACTTATATGATCAAACCCTGAAGCCTCTGCCGGCAGTCTCATTGGTAAGGTCGTCAAGCACACGATCCTTACTGTAGGTCATGCCTGTAAGTACAGTCTGGGTATGCTCCATAACTGGACCTGACTTATCGCTGTCCGCTATCTTGTCATATGCATCCCTTAGACCCGTGAGCTCCTTTTTGACGATCTCAAGACCTGATGCATCTCCTGATATGGAAGCATTCCTAAGCTGCTTCTTCATATATATATATTGTTTGTTCAGAGTCTTGGCAAGATCGTATTCGAAATGCAGATTATTCTGCATTTCTTCCACGCATCTTGAAGCTCTTATAGCGGAGAGACTCATCGCGCTTATATCTCCTGCACTCGCAGCGGCGATGGCTTCATCCGTATAATCTATAGCAATCTCATAGAGAATCACTATCAATCCTGTCTTATTGGCCTGTGATATACGAAGTGTATATTCATTCTTTTTCTCGCTTGTCATGTGATACCCTCATTACTGCAGAAGCTGAAGCATCTGAGAAGGTCTCTCATTGGCCTGTGCCAGTATAGCGGTAGCTGCCTGAGATACAACCTGATAGTTGGAATAGCTGCTCATCTCTTCTGCCATATCCGTATCCATGATACGTGAGTAAGCTGCCGTCATATTCTCATCACTTGTAGCCAAGTTGGTTCCCGTATGCTCAAGTCTGTTCTGGTATGCACCGAGACGGCTTCGCATGGCGGATACCTGATTGATGGCTGCAGTCACCTGATCTATTCCTCTGAGTGCCCCGTCTCTGGTTCCGAGATCAAGTATCATATCCTTGGTCTGGTCGCTGTCCTGATTCTTGAATCCGAGCGTCTCCATAGACAGCTTCTCGAATCTGACATCAAGGGTCTGGCTCTCATTGGCACCTATCTGGAAGGTCATTGCGCCATAGCCTGTAAGATCCAGATCGATCGCACTCTTGGTCACATCAGTCTGTGTATATTTATAAGTATATGTTCCGTCAGGGTTGTCTGTCCTTGTAGTTGCACCGGTTCCTTCATATATCTTATATCCCGATATATCAAGCGTGAACTCGTCACCGTTATCCCCCTTGAAGTTCAGATGATAGAAATCACCGCTTACCTTATACAGCTCGTTCTTGCCGTCGGGTCTTAATACGCTCACGGTGTTATCCGCACTTCCGCCGTAGGATGTCAGAGTGACCTCATTTTTCTCATCTACCAGGAACTCAAGCTCAGACATCTCCAGCTTGTATTCACCGAACATATTGGCATCCGAATATTTATCCACCTTGATCTCAAGCTGGTTCGTATAACCCTTTAAGTCGAATTCGCCTGTAAAAAGCTTCTGGCTGTTATACTCTGTGGTCTGTCCTATTCTGTCTATCTCTTCCGCAAGCTGTGCGACCTCCATCTGGATGGCTTCTCTGTCACCGTCCTCCATTGTGCCGTTGGCTGATTTGATAGCCAGCTCGTTCATTCTCTGCAGGATATCGTGCACCTCTGCAAGCGCTCCGTCTGCAATCTCTATTACCGATATGCCATCCTTGGCATCCTGTGATGCTGCCCTAAGTCCCTTTAGCTGAGCATTCATTCTCCTGGAGATGGCAAGACCTGCCGCATCATCTCTGGCACTGTTGATCTTGAAGCCACTCGATAGTCTCTCCAGGGAGGTTGACAGCTTGTTGTCATTTAACTTCAGTGAGTTATTGGCTATCATAGCTGACACATTGTAGTTGATCTTAAGACTCATAGATTACCTCCGTTAATACCTGTCTTCTTCACGTATCGAATGAATGAATTCTTTTGCTATGTTGTATAAGGCTCTCGTACTAACAGCCTCATTATTATTATCGGCAGTTTCCGGCATATGCTTAACGCCTTTAGCCGGATCTCCCGTAAGGAATCTTATCTCTGCATTCTCATATCCGGATTCACTTAAGCTCTTAGCGAACCTGTCTCCCACCGGCCTAAGTGCATCAAGAGATGTCCTGTCCTGTGCGATAAAGCTGACCTCGACTCTGTTACCTCTTACCCTGATCTGTGACTGTACCCTTCCGAAGGTCTCCGTATCCATACCTGCCGTCACCAGACCTGTCTCCTTGCCATGCATAAGCTTCAGATTGATGTCCGCCGGTCTTCCGTCTATCATGACAGGAATATGATAATTCTCCAATCCTGCCTGATTCACTGCAAGAGACAACTGCTTATACATAAGAGATATGCTTCTTATATCTATCATACTGTCGGCACCGAAGTCCGTCATCTGCTGCAAAGTATCCGTCATGGTCTGTGCCATGGCCTTATATGCCTCAAGTGTCGATTCCTTGTCCTCCATGGAGTCCGTCATATTCTCTATCGCTGACTCAAGTCCTCCTTCAAGACCTCCACTGATACCGGTATCCATATCCTCTGTATCCTCATTCTCTGCAAGTCTTCTGTCAATGCGTCTTGCATAAGCCCTGAGATTCCTGAACAGATCATTGGGAGCTGCAAGGAATTGCTCTTCTGCAAGTATGTTATTGGCAGTTACCGGTATGCCGTTCCCCGACAGTTCGGCGTATACCGCATCATCTGCCTTTGCCGTCTCTCTTAAAAGCGCGGCATTTTCCATAAGGTACGCATCCTCAAGACTGTCGTAGCGCATATCGGATATCCTGTTCTTAAAAGCCGCTTCTATCTGGTCTGTTATGGATATGCCCTTAGGTATGCGCTCCGTCAGTAGTCCGAAGTCATCATCCAGCTTGGCATCCAGCCTGAATCCGCTGCTTCTCATGGCTGTCAGAAGGTTGCCGAAGGTCATATCCGCCTCGCTCTCTATCAGTCTTCCGATAGCCGCGTGATCCGTGCGCTCTATCCTGTTAAGCATCCTGTATATTCCTATATAAGAGGTTCTCTCCGCATCGGATATCTCGCCGCTTCTCTCAAGCTTATATAAGAACCTGCTGTACTTCTCCGCCTCTCTCTTGGGATCATGATCTGTCTCATGTATATGACTGACAAGCTCATCTATATCCATATCCAGAGGATTGACTCCCTCTCTTATAAGCTCAAGCGTCTTACCCGGAGTAAGCGCCTTTATTACTCCGTTTAACTTACTGTCGGCACTCTTGACCTTGCGGATGGAATCCTCATTGATCACCATGCTGTTATATCCAAGTATTCTGACTGCACGCTGGTTCTCCGCACTTATATCAAGTCCCAGATCCTTAAGTATATCGTCCACATTACGGAAAGCCTTGGTAATGGAATCTCCGAGATCTCTTCTAACCTCTGTTCCGACAGCTTCGTATGTATCTACGGCGGCACTGAACCTTGCCTTATACTCCACACCTACGCTGTGAGCTCTGCTAAGGGTGAATACTCCGTCATTCTCCGTAGCTACCCGCCCGATAAGTGCCGCAGGCATCGAAGGCAATTCCCTTACAGCCTGTGTGGTAGAGGCGAATATCTCAAGCTTACTCTCGATACTGTATGCCCTGATGCTGCTGCCGCCTTCCGTACCGGCATCGCTGTTAAGTCCGTCTCTGTCCTCACCCAAAAGCCCTGCGAAAAGCTTATTCTCTTCTTCCTTAAGTGCCTTAATGACATCCTCTATGGCACTTGTATCTATGGAGATACCTGACTTGGCCAGCCTGATATTGACATCGGCCGACATATGCAGACGCACCTGCTCTCTGTCTATTGAGCGGTCTATGAGCTTGCTCTGAAGATCATATGCTTCTTCATATACGCTTTTGTGATTCGGTGAGAGATTGGCTTCCTTAGGATTCAATCCCTGTGCTATGGCATCTATGGATGCTGTCAGTATGGTGCCTGCCTGTACAGGATAATCAACTGCTCTAATATCCGTATATAGCTCAAGCTTATCCTCAGTAACCGGAACGCCCTTCTCTATGAGCCACCTTGCATCCTCAAGCTTCTGCTCCTTAGTGGCTCCCTCTATATCCATCTGCTCTACTGCTCTCTCTACCTGAGGCTTAAGCTCTTCCCAGTCTATGTCATCAGCCTTCCTTGCCAGATAGCCGGGCATATCCTGTCCGTAGTAGCCTCTTGCCTGCCTGCTGCCGTCGCCGGATGCGCTGTAGGTAGAGGTGTATATATTCTGTGGAGTGGGCTCCATGTCATTCTCTACCATGTACTTGATGCTGCCGTCAGTAAGAGCATCTATACCCGCAAGCATGGCTGCAGCCTCCCTTATACCCTTCACATTGTCATCGGTATCGGGAAGATCCGCCTCCTTAAGAGCCTGCTTAATGGTATCCACATCTATATCCCTGCCTGTGATGCTTTTAAGCTTCTCATCCGAGAGGTCATCATTGAAGCCCGCAACTACCTGTCCGGACTCTGCCATTACCGCCTTGATATGGTCAAGTATAGTCTCCCTCTCCTCCGGACCCATGTCCGCAGGATCGAAGCCATCCTCCATGGCCTTCTTATAATCCTCCCCTGACATAGTATTAGACATAACAGTCATGTAATCTCTTGCAGTGGCCACATCAATATTTGCCGCCTCCGTCTTAAGATCCTCTGCAGTCCGTCCGTGGACTCCATAGGCATTAACATCCGTGTACATGCCGGTTATGTCTAATCTTGCTGCCCCTGCCTGCTCAGTCTTAGAGAATCCGGGGCTTTCGGGGATCGATGTATACTGTCTTACAGCCTTGCTGTTATTCTCTACATCCAATCCTATCTTCATTCAGTTTCCTTTCACTATATGAGACCATATGATATCGCAATATCCAATTTTTGCAATGATCTATACTCTATATTTCGGACGAACCGTTCTTTTTCTTTATATTGTTTTTTGCAATTATATATGATCAGTTAAAAATGGTTCATTGGTATCTTATTACATAAACACCGAGCTTAGTGCCTATGTTCCGATACCAGTGAACCATTATCAGATCATCTTTTTAATTGTCGCTCAGACCTCGAAGACCAGTGCAGTGAACGGCGCGAGATTGAATGTCAGCATATAGTTCCTGTTGTCGCATTGACTCTCAACCGGCGCGATCATCTTACTTACCTCATTGCCATTGCCGCCATACTGCTTCTCATCACTGTTAAGCAGAAGCTTGGCTTTCTTGGATGTAGGTACACCCACCGTGTAGTTCTCACGCATTATCGGGGTCATGTTAAGTACGAAGAGCAGTCTCTTCTTCCCATCAAGTGTCTTTCGTAAGAAGCTGTATGTGCTCCTGTCGGCATCATCCGCATTGACCCATTCGAAGCCGCCCCAGTCATTGTCACATTCGTACATGCACTTATAGCTTCTGTATATATTCAGAAGGTCTCTCACATAGTCATGCATGCCCTTATTGAGCGGTTCTCCGAGCAGATACCAGTCAAGCTCTCTTGCCTCGCTCCACTCTCTCTCCTGTCCGAACTCCTGTCCCATGAAGAGCAGCTTCTT